>CAYXDL010000185.1:0-5545 GCA_964463775.1 uncultured Hyphomicrobiales bacterium | reverse complement strand
ATCGCCGCCAGGCCACTCCTCTCCCCCCCGCGGGAGAATTCAGGTCGGCAGGCCGATTTCACGACGTTTCGCCCGGCTCAGCGTCGCGGCGACGATTCCGTGGGCCTCTCTGATATAGGCCCGGATATCCTCATCCGTCATCGCATCATCCCTGGTGATCACCACCCATTTCGCCCGCGCCAGATAGGGTGAGGGCTCAATCCCCGGGCGTTCACAGAGCAGCCGATAGGCGATATCGCTGCATTTGAACCTGATTCTCTCCCCCTCACCGGCCCGCCATTGCGCGCAGATGGCAAAAATCTTCCCGCCGACCTTCCACACCGATGAACCGCGCCACTGCACCACATGTTCCGCCCCTGGCAGTGTGGCGCAGAACTTATCGAATTCCGCCCGGGTCACGATGTCTCACGGCGGAAGGGCACACCATCGGCGCCGGTCTCCATACCGATCTCCCGTGCGGCCAGATGCCCGGCATGAACGGCGGCGGCAAGGGTGCCCGGGGCCACGCAATCGCCGATACCGCGAACATTGTTCATGCCGGCAGCGGACAATGCCTGCAACAATGCGTCATCCGGCATGCGCTCGGTTACCGGAATGATGGTATCGGCAGGCAAAAGCCGCTGCTGTCCGGTGAAGACGCAGGACAGCGCCACCTCCCCCGCCCCGAGCGCCGCCAGCACATGATGGGGCAGCACCGCCACCCCCAGCGACAGCAGGCGCGCCTGTATCCGCCCCTGTTCGAGAGTGTTGTGGGTCCAGTGCGACACATCGGCAGCCGGGGTCACATAGGTGACACGGCAGCCCGCACGGGCGGCAAGCTCCGCCATCAACCCGCCCATGTAGTAATGATCGTCATCATAGACCACCACCCGACCCGCAGGCCGGTGCCCGTCCATGATATCGTCCGGGCTCAGCACCGGCGCATCCTCATCCAGCGGCACACCGGCCCGTGTCGCCCGGCCCCTACCATCGCGCCGCCAGGTTGCGCCGGTGGCGATCAGCACATGATCGGCCCCCACATCACGCACATCGGCAGGGGTCATCCGGCTGTCCGGATAGATATCGACATTGGCCGCACGGCCAAGCAGCAGCGCGCGGTGATCGTGAACCCGCATCCATTCGCCAAGCCCCGGCAACGCCGCCTCACGGCGGACACGGCCGCCAAGATCGCGCCTGCTCTCGGCCAGGATGACATGATAGCCCCGTTTCGATGCCGCCAGCGCCGCCTCCAGCCCCGCCGGACCGGCACCGACAACCAACACGGTTTCATCCGGGCGGCCCGCCGGCCCGATGTATTCCGGATGCCAGTTACGGCGCCATTCCTCCCCCATTGCCGGATTCTGGGTACAGCGTATCGGCGATATGGTCATATCGCCGGCGACGCAGATATTGCAGCCAATGCATTCGCGGATCTCATCGGCACGCCCCTCGCGGATCTTACGCGGCAGAAACGGATCGGCAATCGATGGCCGCGCGGCACCGATCAGATCCATCACCCCGCGGCGGATCAGAGATACCATTTCATCAGGGGAGGTATAACGCCCGACGCCGACCACCGGCCTGCTGGTTACGGATTTGACAAAGGCGGTATGTTCCTCCTGATAGCCTTGAGCGGCAAAGCGCGATGTCACACTGTCATTGGCCCAGGCACTGACATTGACATCCCACAGATCGGGCAGTTCGGCCAGCGCCTCGACCACCTCGCGCCCCTCGCCATCGCTGGTGATCCCGTCATCGCCCAGCAGTTCATCAACAGCAAAGCGCACGGCGACGGCGCAGCGATCGCCGACGGCCTCCTTCGTATCCTCGATCAGTTCGCGGAACAGGCGCAGGCGATTCTCAAGCGAGCCGCCATATTCATCGCCGCGGTCATTGGTACGCCGCGCCAGAAAATGCATCGGCAGGGCCAGCCAGTGCCCGGCATAGACATAAACGATATCGAACCCCGCCCGTTTGGCCCGCAGGGCCGCATCGCGATGCCAGCGGCGAAAGGCGCGGATATCGGCCTTGCCCATCGCCCGGGTCTGAATGGGATGACAGCCTTCCACCGCCATCGAGCGCGGGCCGAGCGGCGGCAGGCGTGTCATCAGATTGGCGCAGGAAATACCGTTATGCACCAGCTCTATCCCCGCCAGGGCGCCGTGTTCATGCACCGCATCGCACATCATCGCCAGGGCGGCTATATCCGAATCATCCCACAGACGCCCCTCGATATAAGGCGTGACATCGGATGAGGGATGGATTTCCACCTCCTCGGTGCAGACGACGCCCCATCCGCCTTCCGCCTTCATGGCGCGCATGGCGGCATGGCCCTTGGGATAACGATGCCCCATGCCATTGCAGTGCGGCACCTGATAGAAACGGTTCGGCGCCGTAACGGGGCCGATTTTCACCGGTTCGAACAGAATGTCGTAAGGCGAGGCCATTACCGGACAGCCTCGCGCCGGGAGACGGCGTCGAGAGCCTGACGCCCCAGATCCGTCAGCCGGCAGACCAGCCAGTCCGGCTTCAGCGGATTACTGAACCAGGGTTCCGCCCAGCCATGCTCGATACAGGCCCGTATGGTGCGCGGATCGATCTCTGCGCCATGCTCGTCGAACAGGGGCAGCTTGCCGCCGGGCTGATTGAGGCCGCGTTCAAGATAACGCCTTTGGGCCTGCGTGGGTTTGCGCTTGCTCATGCCAGCAGTGTACCCGCAACGGCCATGCAGGCAAGGAAGAGTGGCTAATCCGCCGCAAGAACGCCGGTGATGAAGCGCGATGTCACATCAAGGCAGGTATCGCGCCGCTCCTTCTGCGGCTGGTGGGCACAACCGGACAGCACGGCGCATTCACAATCCGCGCCGATCCCGGCGGCAATGCGCCGCACCTGTTCCAGAGTGCCATAGGGATCCTCCCTGCCCTGAACGATCAGAACCGGCACCGTGACCGATGGCAGATAGGATTCCAACGACCAGCCGCGAAAATCCGGATGAAGCCAGGCATCGCACCAGCCGCGGAAGGCGCAATCGGTATTGTCTCCATGATAGGGGTGCAGGCGGCGGCGCAAATCGCCGTTCACAAAGAAATCCCGGGCACGGGATATCTCGGCAACCGAGATATCCTCGACAAAGACATGCGGCGCATACAGGACCAGCGCGCGCGGCTGCACGCCTCCGCTGCCGGCACAAGCAATAGCGATCGAGGCCCCGTCCGAATGGCCGATCAGCAGAAAATCGCCGATATTGAGCGCCTGCAGCAGTTCAGGCAGAACGGCGCGCCCCTCATCCTCCATATAGGACAGGGGCCGTGGCAGCGCACAGGGATCGGATCCGCCATAACCGAAACGGCTGTAAACGAGCCCGGCACAGCCTGTCATCGCACAAAGCCTGTCGGGAAAATCGCGCCACAGCGCCGTGCAGCCAAGCCCCTCATGCAGAAAGACCAGCACCGGCCCGCCGCCCGGAATGCGACGGTATTCAATCCGCCCGCCACTCAGCCGGACCGAGGCCAGCCCCTCCCCGGCGGCAGGGGTATCCTCAGGCGGCATCGCAGAGCGCCGCATCGACCTGCGGCAACCAGTCCTTCAGCCAGACGAGGGCGGCCTCCTCCGGCGCATCGGGGCCGCTGGCATCATGCCTGGCGCGTTCGCCGATCCGCTTCGCCCCGAGGGAGGAAAGCAGGTCGTCAAAACGCTTGCCGCCGAAATTGAAGGTATCGGCATAGGCCATGTCGCCCAGGCCGAACACGCCGTAGCGGATATGGGAAAGATCGGGTTTCGCCGTCTCGATGGCCTTGAAGAAGTCCACCGCATTGTCGGGCACCTCCCCCTGGCCATAGGTCGAGGTGCAGATCAGGAAGATGCCATCACGCTCGAAAACGCTTTCATCCAGATCGTCCATCAGCAGCATTTCCGCCTGATGATCGCTGTCGGCGGTGATGGCCGCGCACAGATCCTCGGCAACGATTTCGGCCGATCCGCTCATCGTGCCGACCAGAACATGGATTGTCGTGGCCAATTCTTCCTCCAACTGTCTCGTGAAACCCTTAAAAGACCGCATTCCTGAAGCGGAGATATAATGCACATATTGGCGGCAATCAATAACTGGGAAATATACTGCACATTGGTGTATGTTGGATCACGCTAAAGGAATAATTCCGGCTACAAGGATGCAATGAAAGCGCAGAACGGACAACCAGCCACGAAGAACCCCCAAGGCGCGGGCGGCGGACAGGATGCCAGCACGGAAGAACAGGCTGATCCCTTCCTGATCGCTCTTGGCCGTCATATCCGGGAAGAACGCGGCTTGTGCGGCCTGACGCGCAAGACCCTGTCTGCGGCCTCCGGGGTTTCCGAACGCTACCTCGCCCAGCTCGAAGCGGGAGAAGCCAATGTCACCGTGGCGCTGCTGCGGCGCATCGCTGCGGCGCTTGGCACCAGCGCCGTTGCCCTGATGCAGGGAAGGACCGGAAAACCGGAGCACTGGCAAACGGCACAGGATATTCTGGATCGTCTCGACGAGGCGCAGCTTGCCCAGGCCGTTCAGTTGCTGCAGCAGCATTTTCCCCATGCCCGGAAGAACCGCCGTCCCATAGCCCTCATCGGCCTGCGCGGGGCGGGAAAAAGCACCATCGGCGCCCGGATCGCCGCCCTTTTGGGCCTGCCCTTTATCGAATTACCGCGCAGGGTGGAACAGCAAAGCGGCATGCCGCTCTCCGAGATCTTTTCCCTTTATGGGGAGGAGGGATACAGGCGGCAGGAAAAACGCTGCCTCGAACAGGTATTATCCGAAGAATCCGATTGTGTCATCGCCACCGGCGGAGGCATCGTCTCCAACGATGAAGCCTTTGAAATGCTGCTGTCACGCTGCTTTGTCGTCTGGCTGCAGGCCCGCCCCGAAGATCACATGAACCGTGTGATCAATCAGGGAGACCTGCGCCCCATATCCGGGCACAAGGAGGCCATGAGCGACCTGGAACGCATCCTGGAAAGCCGCCGCCCCCTTTATACAAAGGCGGATTTTACCGTCGACACATCAGCTCTGCCGCCAGAACAATCCGCCGCCCGCATCATCACGGCCGCGGGGCGGTAATCCGCAAACCCGGCCAGCTACAGATATTTCAATCATAAAGAAGTGTGTCGGATTTTCTTACATTTTAAAATTGTTACAAATTTATAATACATATAAATATTTGTGAATTAACAATTTTTTAATCTATATTTTAATGGCATGGATATTGCTTTCCCCTCCGGTACAAAACCTCTACTGATGACGGGAGGAAAATATGCGCAGAATATCTCTTGGACTGCAGGCCATTGCCGCCGGCACCGTGCTGGTTCTGGCGCTGCTTGCACCGCCTGCCCCGGCCGAGGCCGGCGCCATCCGCCCGGGCTTTGACAGCAATGGCCTGCCCCCTAATGATGATGGCAGTTCCGGTGCCGAAAATATCGGCTTCACCGTCAACTTCTTCGGATTGAGCTTCAGCACTGTCTACGTCAACACAAACGGCAATGTGACCTTCGACAATCCGCTCAGCACCTTCACGCCGTTCGATCTGACATCCAC
>CAYXDL010000184.1:0-5577 GCA_964463775.1 uncultured Hyphomicrobiales bacterium | reverse complement strand
TTCCTTCTGGGGGCGACACTGGCCGATATACGCTGGCGTACGGGGCTGGGGCTGCTGGGGCTGAGCCTGATCCTGCGCATGGCGGTGGCGCCGCTGATGACCTGGCTGTCACTGCTGCCTTTCGATATCGATCCGGTGATACGCGATGTGCTGATTCTCAGCGCCAGTGCCCCGATTGGTGCGATGCTGGCCATTCTCAGCCATGAATATCGCTCCAATCAGGAACTGACGGCAGGATCGGTCTTTCTTTCGACCATGCTCAGTCCGCTGGTGGCGACAGTGGTGATCTATCTGCTGCGCCTGCTATAGTCCCTCCCATTCGCGTTGTCGCAGGATGAAGCGCTGGATCTTGCCGGTCTGGGTTTTCGGCAGTGCATCGAGAAAAGCGATGGCGCGCGGATATTTATAAGGGGCGATGGTGTTCTTGACATGATCCTGCAGGGCTTTGACCAGCGCCTCATCGCCCCTCACGCCGGCCTTCAGCACGATGAAGGCCTTGACGATGCTGCCGCGTGCCGCATCGGGGGCGGCGATGACGGCGCATTCGGCCACGGCCTCATGTTCCAGCAGGACGGCCTCGACCTCGGGTCCGGAAATGTTGTATCCGGCCGAAATGATCATATCGTCGGTGCGCGCCTGGTACCAGAAATAGCCGTCCTCGTCCATGAGATAGGAATCGCCGGTATAGTTCCAGCCGTCGCGGACGTAATCGCGCTGCTTTTCCGGGTTGTCGAGATAGCGGCATCCTGTCGGTCCGCGTACGGCCAGCCGTCCCACCGTGCCGGGCGGGCATTCGTTTCCTGCCTCATCCACCACCCGTGCCTCATAACCGGGCACCGGCAGGCCGGTCGATCCGGGGCGGATATCCTCCCGCGCGCTGGCAATGAATATATGCAGCATTTCGGTGGCGCCGATTCCGTCGATGATGCGCACGCCTGTTGCTTCATACCAAGCCTCCCAGGTTGCCCGCGGCAGGGTTTCACCTGCCGACATGCATTCGCGCAGGGATGACAGATCGTAATCGCCGCCCGTGGCCAGCATGGTGCGGTAGGCGGTCGGCGCGGTCACGAACACGCTGATGCGGAAATCCTGAATCGCCTGCTGCATGGTTTCGGGGGTGAATTTTTCCAGCAGCACCGTTGCCGCCCCCGCATGCAGGGGAAAGATCAGCAGGCCGCCAAGGCCATAGGTGAAGGCCAGCGGCGGCGTGCCGGCGAAAATATCATCGGCGCGGGGTTTCAGAACATAGCGGGAGAAGGTATCGCAGATCGCCATGACGTCGCGGTGAAAATGCATGCACCCCTTGGGATCTCCCGTGGTGCCGGAGGTAAAGGCGATCAGGCAGACATCATCGGCAGCGGTGGCGATGTTTTCAAAATCGTCGTCTTCCGCTTCCATGTACCGGCCGAGCTCTCCTTCCAGCAGCGGGGTGAAGGTGCAGATGGTGCCGAAATGTCCGCTTTTTTCGCGCGCGGCTTCCATTTCCTCCAGCAGGCGGTGATCGCACAGGGCGAAATCGACCTGTGCCTTTTCACCGATAAAGGCCAGTTCGCGGGCGCGCAGCAATGGCATGGTGGCGACACAGATCGCCCCGACCTTTTGGATGGCCAGCCAACAGGCGGCATAGGCGGGGTTGTTGGGGGCGCGGATCAGCACGCGGTTGCCGGGGCGAACGCCCAGGCGGTGGACCAGAACACGGGCAATGCGGTTGGCCCGTTTCAGCAGCCCGGCATAGCTCCAGGATCCGCCCTCGAAAATGATGGCGGGTTTGTCCGGATGCTTGGCGGCCTTTTTATCGAGCAGCTCTGTTGCCACATTGATCCGCGCCGCATATTGGCTGAGCGGCGGGGGAAAGTCATAGCTGAAGCGCGGTTGCATTTCCGGCGGCGGCAGATGCCTTCTTGCAAAATCATCGACATGCGCACTTGGCGCCGACGGGATGAATGGAGTCTCGGTCATCTTCCTCTCCTGCGCATGTTTTTTAATTGTTTCCGGCGTGCAGATAGGCGGGCAAGGGCGGGGTCAGTATCTGCGTTTCGGATACCGGCCCGGCAATGCCCCCCGGTCCGTAAGGGCGGATGAAATAGCGGTATGCGCTGCCGCCCAGAACATCCGTATCCTTGTGCTTGATGCCGCGCACGGTGGCGATGATCTGCGGCGGATCTTCATCTGACAGGCCGCGGAACACCTGATAGCCGGTTGCCTTTTCCGCCCGTCGCCACTGCAGCGCAACGGCACCGCCTTCCCATGTGGCCGACAACCCGGCTTTGCCGCCTTCAGCCCAATAGGGGGCGTCGTTCTCCACCGGCGGCGCCTGTATGGCCCCCTTGGGCCACAGATAGCAGGCCACCCGGCGGAAATTCTCATCCAGTTGCTTGCAGACATTGCAGTAGATGCAGTGCAGGATCCTGTGTGCCTCGCCGTTCTGCAGCTTGGCCACCCAATCCGGATCGCACAGCAGTTGCCGGGCCATGCCGATCATGTCCGCCGATCCGTCCTCAATCAGGGTTTCCGCCTCTTCCGGGCGGCTGATCTTGCCGGCGGCGATAACCGGGATATCATGACCATAACTATTGATATGGCGCTTGATCGCCCGGGCCAGATGGACATGTGGCATCGGCGGATAATGGGCACCGGGCATGCAGCGGTCGCCCGAATAGCCCGTATAGGGGTAGGGGGGATGCCCCTTGCGCAGAACCGCATCCTCGAACTTGCCGCCGACGGACAGGGAAATGTAATCGACGCCGCACTGAGCCATGCGCAGGGCGATCGGGCAGGCATCGGCAATGGTGTAACCGTCCTTGATCGCCTCTTCGGCCAGAAAGCGCACACCGACGATGAAGTCGTGGCCGACACGCGCGCGCACGGCTTCCGCCACCTCGCCGAACAGGCGCAGGCGTCCTTCCAGCGACGGGCCGCCATAGGCATCACGGCGGGAATTGCGCCGTGACAGAAAGGAAGACAGCGTATAGGCATGGGCCGCATGCAGTTCCACCCTGTGATAGCCGGCCTCCCTGGCCCGTGCCGCGGCATCGGCGAACTGCGCGATGATGATCTGAATATCCCCGTTGCTCAGATCCTCGATTTTCTGCCGCCAGCCGGAGCGGGCTACTTTAAGGAAATGAATGATCTGCACCACCGCCAGAGAGGGGCCTTCATTCCTGATACTGTCGGTGAGGCGCCGGTGTCCTTCGATGAAGCGATCATCGGATAAGCGCAGCAGCGGGCCGGATTTGGCGCCATGCACGGCGGTGGCCTCGACCACGATCAGGCCGACGCCTCCCCGTGCATAACGGCGGTAGCGGTCGATGATGGGTTGATTGACATAGCCGTCATCGCCGGAAAGCCGCGTGACCATGGCCGGCACCACAATGCGGTTGGGGGCCTGGCAGGGGCCGACGGCGATGGGGGAGAGGACCTTCATCACAAGCCCTGCCTGCGGGCCTTCAGGCAATGGCGGGCGATGACCAGCTTGTTGATTTCCGTGGTGCCCTCATAGATGCGCAGGGCCCGCAGATCGCGATAGAGTTTTTCGGCAATATTGCCCCGGCAGACACCCCGCCCACCGAAAAGCTGCACGGCGGCATCGATGACCTTCTGCGCCTCCTCGGTGGCGAACATCTTGGCCATCGACACTTCGCGCGTCGCTGCCTCACCGCTGGTATCTGCCTGCCAGACGGCACGGTAGATCAGCAGCGCCGCGGCATCGATGGCCGTGGCCATGTCGGCTATGCGCGCCTGGGTCAGCTGGAAATCGGCCAGGGTCTGGCCGAACATTTTGCGTCTGATGGCGAAATCCGTTGCTGCATCCATGGCGCGCCTGGCAAAACCCAGCGCGGCGGCGCCGACGCTGGGGCGGAAAACGTCCAGATTGGCCATGGCAATGGCAAAGCCCTGCCCTTCCTTTCCGATCAGCCGTCCGGCGGGCAGGCGGCAGTTCTCGAATGAGAGGCTGCCAAGGGGGTGGGGAGAGATCACATCCAGAGTTTCACTGACCCTGAAGCCCGGATCATCGGCACGGACAAGAAAGGCGCTGATGCCCCTGGTGCCAAGGGCCGGGTCGGTTACGGCGAAGGTAACGTAGTAATCGGCAATACCGGCATTGGAGATGAAGGTCTTGGTGCCGTTGAGCACCCAGCTGTCGCCGTCCTTTCGCGCCCGGCTCTGCATCGAGGCGGCATCGGTGCCGGCCTCTTCCTCGGTCAGGGCGAAGGCGATCAGGGCCTGACCGCTGGCGATACGCGGCAGGATCTCTGCCTTCATTTCCTCGCTGGCGAACCGGCTGACCGGGGCCGAACCCAGCCCCTGCATGACAAAGGCGAAATCGGCAAGCGGGTTGGCATAGCCGAGAAATTCGCGGCACAGGCAGATGGCGCGGGCATCGGGCACCGCGAAAGCGCCGCCATAAGCACCGGGAACAAGGTATTCAAGAAAACCCTCCCCTCCCAGCAGGGCGGCATGGGCGCGCACCGCATCGGCTGCCGCCGCGGCATCGGCCGGCTCGTCATCATCGAGAGGGTGATGGTCGAGAAAGTTCTGCAGTTTCGTGACGATGGCGCGGTGGCGATCATCGAAAAACGGCCAGGCAGCATGGCGGCTGTCCATCATCATCAGTTGCCCTCGAAAACCGGTTTTTCCCGGGCGACAAAGGCATGATAGGCGCGTGCGAAATCCTCGGTCTGCATGCAGATCGCCTGGGCCTGAGCCTCGGCCTCTATGGCGGCATCGATGCCCATGTCCCATTCCTGATGCAGGCAGGTCTTGGTCATGGCATGGGCAAAATTGGGACCATAGGCGAGCTGGCGTGCAAGGGTTTCAGCATCCTCCTGAAGTTGCTCCGCCGCGCTGAGGCGGTTGAGGAAACCCCAGCGCTCCGCCTCCTCACCCTTGATGGCACGCCCCGTATACAGCAATTCCGCCGCCCGCCCGGCGCCGATGACACGCGGCAGCAGGTTGCAGGCCCCCATATCGGCACCCGCCAGCCCGACGCGCACGAACAGAAAGGCAATGCTGCAGTCTTTCGTGCCGATGCGCAGATCGGAAGCAAGGGCAACGCAGGCCCCGGCGCCAACGCAGACGCCCTCGATGGCGCTGATGACGGGCAGGGGACAGTGTTTGATGGCCTTGACCAGATCGCCGGTCATGCGGGTGAAGGCCAGCAGCCCGGCCATATCGCCATTGTTTTTCATTTCTACCAACGGGCCGATGATGTCATGCACATCGCCGCCTGAGCAGAAATTGCCTCCGGCACCGCGGATGACGATGGCGCGCGGTTCATCACCGGGGCCGAGACGACGGAAGAAATCGCGCAGTTCCGCATAGGATTCCAGGGTCAGGGGATTTTTGCGCTCGGGCCGGTTCAGGGTGACGATGCCGACGCGGTCCCTGACCGTCCAGGCGAAATGCTGCGGCTTGTGGTGACTGTCGATCATGGCTTGGTTTCCTGCAGGCTGGCTTTGAGTTTTTGCAGAATGGTGAGAAGGCTTTGCTTTTCCTCCTCCGAGAGGCAGGCGAAGGCATCCATGATCCAGCGGTCGTGTTCGGGGGTCATGGCATTGAAGGCGTCGCGGCCCTTTT
>CAYXDL010000183.1:0-5595 GCA_964463775.1 uncultured Hyphomicrobiales bacterium | reverse complement strand
AACCGCAAATGGCCGGTGTATCTGTCGACCAAGAACACCATCCTCAAGGCCTATGACGGCCGCTTCAAGGATCTGTTCCAGGAAGTCTTCGACAACGAATTCGCCGATGCCTTCGAAAAGGCGGGCATCACCTATGAGCACCGTCTGATCGACGACATGGTCGCCTGCGCCATGAAGTGGTCGGGCAAGTTCGTCTGGGCCTGCAAGAACTACGACGGCGATGTGCAGTCCGACACCGTCGCCCAGGGTTTCGGCAGTCTCGGGCTGATGACATCGGTGCTGATGACCCCGGACGGAAAAACCGTCGAGGCCGAGGCCGCGCACGGCACCGTCACCCGCCATTACCGCATGCATCAGCAGGGTAAGGAAACCTCGACCAACCCGATAGCCTCGATCTTCGCCTGGACGCGTGGTCTGGCCCATCGTGCCAAGCTCGATGACAATGCCGAGCTGGCCAAATTCGCCAAAACCCTTGAAGAGGTCTGCGTCGCCACGGTCGAATCGGGCCAGATGACCAAGGATCTGGCGATCCTGATCGGCCCCGATCAGCCCTGGCTGACCACCAACCAGTTCCTGGAAGCGCTCGATACCAACCTGAAAAAGGCCCTGGAAGGCTGAGCAGGCCGGAAAACCGATACGGCTGAATCAGGACGCGCCGGAACCGGCGCGTCCTTTTTTTTCACCTCGCGCCCCTTTTATCCTTCATGTTTCCTCCCGTCCCTGACGGCGGCGCGCCAGCCAGGCATCCAGCGACCACACATCGCGCCGGCGCAACAGCCAAAGCGCCAGAAACGCGGCCCAGGCGGCAACGGCGATGGACTGATTGCGGTTGACGGGAAAACCGTTCTCGATGACGAAGGGCGCGATCAGATCGGGAAAGATCACCACCATGGTCACGCTGTGCATCAGCAGGGCCAGCCCGTAACTGACCGTGCGCCACACCCCCACGGCCATCGCCAGACAAATGATGATCTGAGCCCCGCCCATGACATAGGGCATGGTGCTGCCGATATCGATACCGTGAAAATAGCCCCAAATCTTCTGATACTGTACCGGGGCCAGAATCTTGTTCACCGCCCAGACAAACAGAAACCACGCCAGCCCCAGACGCAGCACCACCATGCCCAGGGCCTCCTGCCTGTCCTGATTGATCATTTTCATGCGCCAGCCTCCCTATCCGGAAGGCAAGGCTAATTCAGGGCTTGCGGCAGGTCGAAACAACGCCGATCAAGACTGCGTGATTTCGCCGGGACATGCCTACAGTCCCGGCACCAGAAAAGACAGCAGAATGCCGAGCGTGAGCATGGAAAGCATCGTGCTCAGCAATACCGCCGAGGCGGCGCGGGCCTGAAACAGGCCGTATTGTTCGGCCAGAATGAAAACCGTGCCGCCGGTCGGCATGGCGGCGATGGCCGTCAGAACCGCGACGGTAAAGGGATCGAGCGCAAAGACGAAACGCGCCATGCCATAAACCAGCAGCGGCAGGAGCAGCAGTTTGACGGCCGCCGCCGCAAAGACCGGCGGCATCTCTCCCTTCAGACGGATGCCATGCAGCGAGGCGCCAAGCACGAACAGCGCCACCGGCGTTGTCGCCCGGCCCATGATTTCCGTATAGCTGTCGAGCACGGTGAAAAACGGCAGGCCGGCGCCACCCCAGAGCGCCCCGGCGGCAAGGGAAAGCAGAATGGGGTTGCGGATCAGATTGCCCACCGTGCCGCGAAGCACCGCCAGCGGCGCCCGCCCGGCCCCGCGCGCGATTTCCACACCCAGGGTGACAGAGGAAACGAACAGAACCGAATGCAGGCTGATCACCAGCCCCATGGTGCCCAGCGCCCGGTCGCCGAAGGCGGCATGGATGATCGGAATCCCCACCAGCACGATGTTCGAAAATGACGATGTCATCACCATCAGCGCTGCCTCGCCGCCGGAAAGCGCGAACAGGCGCCGCCCCATCACCGCCACCGGTGCCGCCAGCAGCAGGCAGGCGCCGTAATAGGCGCCGATGATCGCCAGCCCTTCCGCCGGCAGGGAGGACTGGACCATGGTGCGGAACAGCAGCGCCGGAACCGAGATATAAAAGACGAAACGGGTCAGCGCCTGAACGCCGCCATGCCCGAGCAACCCGGCGCGGGCGGCCCCGAGGCCGGTGACGATGACCAGAAACACCGGCAGGATGATGGTGACGGCGGCAGGCATCAGGAAATCATTGCGGAAAGAAGGGACGGCTGCCCTTGAATCCCGTAGCGGATCCGCCGGCAGGGCCAAAGGAAAACGCCGGCATATTGTTCATATGCCGGCGTCTTGCCGCCCGGTACGCGGGGCGGCGGGAGGAACCCTGATTTCGTTCAGCCGAGAACACTCGACAGCTTCATGGCAATGCCCATATTGCCGGAAACCTTGAGCTTGCCCATCATGAACGCCATGGTGGGGTCGAGATCGCCGGCAATCAGGCTCTTGAAATCGTCCAGGCTCATGGCGATGGTGCAATCGGCATCCTTGTCCTCATTGCTGACGGTGTTCGGGCTTGATTTTCCATCGAGATAGATGACGCCGTCATTACCGAAATCGAATTTCACCGTTGCATCGAGACCGGCATCGGCACCGACCTTTTCGCGCATGCCCGTCGTAATTTCATCAAGCCCCATCGCTTCTCTCCATAACAATGCCCGCAGGCATCAAACCGACCCTGAGGGGGAACCATCCGGCCGGTTTGCACAATCTCACCGTATTGACGTTAACGTAAACGTCACCTAATCTGGTGTCAACAACAACAATATGCCTGGATGCGCGGCCCGTCGGAGGTCCGCTTGCAATGGCGCGGATCCGGCCAGCGTACCGGGCCGGGCCCATCAGGGGGAAAACTGTCATGTCATATCGGTCCGTCTTTCGCCCGAATCTGTTCAGCGGCCGGGTCATTCTGGTTACCGGCGCCGGCAGCGGCATTGGTCGCTGCACCGCGCATGAACTGACATCGCTCGGCGCCACGGTGGCACTGATCGGCCGCCAGAGCGCGCCGCTGGAACAGACTGCGGCGGAAATCGCGGAAGATGGCTGTGTCTGCTCCGTCTTCCGCTGCAATATCCGCAAGGAAACCCTGGTACGCGAAACGGTGGGCACGATTATAAACCGCCACGGGCGGATAGACGGCCTGGTCAACAATGCCGGCGGTCAGTTCCCGGCGCCGCTGGCCCAGATCAGCAAAAAGGGCTGGGATGCGGTCATCGAAACCAATCTGACCGGTGGCTTCCTGATGGCGCGCGAATGCTATACGCAATGGATGGCCGGTCACGGCGGGGCCATCGTCAATATCGTCGCTGATATGTGGATGGGCATGCCGGGCATGGGGCATTCGGGTGCGGCCCGGGCCGGGATGGTCAGTTTCACCGAAACCGCCGCTGCTGAATGGGGGCCGTCAGGGGTGCGCGTCAATGCGGTGGCCCCCGGCTGGATCGCCTCTTCCGGCCTCGACACCTATCCGGAGGCGATGAAGAAAGTCATCCGCACCCTGCCCCGCCATGTGCCCCTCGGCCGCCTCGGCAATGAAGCGGAGGTTTCGGCTGCCATCGTCTTCCTGCTGTCGGAAGCGGCGGGGTTCATCAACGGCGCCTGCCTGCGTGTCGATGGCGGCGCGCCCAATGCCCGGCGTCACTGGCCCCTGGCGGAACCGGCCCCTGCCGCCCGGGATCAGGGCTTTGCGGGTTTTCACCGCGCCAGCCCGCCGGCCCTGTTCAGCGGAGATGATGCCTGATGCCCGTCATTGGCACCCCCGTTGCGGCGGAGGATCCGGCCGCCCGCGCCAACCGCGAACACCATCTGGCCCTGATCGGGGCCTTCCGGGCGCTGGAAGAAAAAATTCATTCACGATCAGCCGCGGCGGCGGAAAGATTCGCCGCGCAGGGCAAGCTGCTGCCGCGTGAAAGACTGGCGCTGCTGCTGGATCCGGGAACGCCCTTTCTGGAAATATCCACCCTTGCCGGGCTTGGCATGCATGACGATGACGGCAAGGATATGGTGCTTGGCGGCGGGATCATCAGCGGCATCGGCTTCATCCGGGGGGTGCGCTGCGCCATCAATATCAACGATGCCGCCATCAAGGGCGGAACCTTCGCGCCCATGGGGCTGAAAAAAGCCCTGCGCCTGCAGCAGATCGCCCTTGAGAACCGCCTGCCCCTGGTCTCGCTGGTCGAATCCGGCGGCGCCAATCTGCTCTATCAGGCCGATGTGTTCATCGATGGCGGGCAACTGTTCCACAATCAGGCCCGGCTGTCGGCTGCGGGCATTCCGCAGATCACCGTGGTGCACGGCCCCTCAACGGCCGGTGGCGCCTATACGCCCGGCCTGTCTGATTATGTCATCATGGTGCGCAACCGCGCCCGGGTCTATCTGGCCGGGCCACCCTTGCTGAAGGCGGCCACCGGCGAAGTGGCCGGGGAAGAAGAGCTTGGCGGTGCCGGGATGCACGGGCGCATCTCCGGGGTCGCCGATTATCTGGCCGAAGACGACCGCGAGGGCATCGGCATCGCCCGTGACATCATCGCCCGCCTGCCCTGGCCCCGCATGGAAGGGGCGCCGGCCACCTTCCGCGAACCGGTCTTTCCGGCGGAAGACCTGCTGTGCCTGACCCCGGCCGATTACGGCACGCCCGTGGATGTGCGCGAGATCATCGCCCGCCTCACCGATGGCTCCGACTTTCTCGAATTCAAACAGGATTATGGCGTGCAGACCATCTGCGGCCAGGCGGCGATCATGGGCCAGTCCTGCGGAATCATCGGCAATAACGGCCCGATCGACGGCGATGGCGCCAACAAGGCCGCACAGTTCATCCAGCTTTGCTGCCAGTCGGCAACACCGCTGATCTTTCTGCAGAACACCACCGGTTTCATGGTCGGCACCGATGCCGAACAGGGCGGCATCGTCAAACATGGCGCAAAAATGATTCAGGCGGTCAGCAACGCCACCGTGCCCCGCATCACCCTGCATATCGGCGCCAGCTTCGGCGCCGGCAATTACGGCATGTGCGGACGCGCCTTCAATCCGCGCTTCATCTTCGCCTGGCCGAACAACCGCATCGGCGTCATGGGTGCACGGCAGGCGGCGCAGGTAATGTCGATCATCGCCGCCGAGAAATCCGCCCGCGCCGGTCAAACACTGGATGATGAGGCCAGAGCCGCCCTCGAAGCACCGATCATTGCGCGGATGGAACAGGAATCCTCGGCCCTGTTCGCCACCGCCCGGCTGTGGGATGACGGGCTGATCGACCCGCGCGACAGCCGCACGGTGCTCGGCTTCTGCCTTGCCACCTGCCGCGAGGGCGACGAACGCCCCCTGAACCCCAGCACATTCGGCGTCGCCCGCCTGTAAAGCCCAAGGAGCCCCCCATGCCTTTCACCACCGAACACCGCCAGTTGCAGGATTCGCTGAAAACCTTCATTGAGCGCGAAATCAACCCTCATGTCGATGAATGGGAGGAGGCCGGCATCTTCCCCGCCCATGACCTGTTCGCCAAAATGGGCAGGCTCGGCTTTCTCGGCATCAACAAACCCGCCGAATTCGGCGGCAAGGGGCTGGATTATTCCTATGCGGCGGCCATGGCCG
>CAYXDL010000182.1:0-5613 GCA_964463775.1 uncultured Hyphomicrobiales bacterium | reverse complement strand
CTGTTGCCCTCAGCTGAAGCGACACCCGCACAATAGCCACGGCCCTGTGCCGATATTCATTCATCCCTCAGCGCCGAAATCTCCTTCACGGCACCGGCAAACCGCGCCAGCCTGTCCGAGGTAACGCCCCGTTCCAGCATCACCTCGACAAGCTGAAAACGGCTGTTATCCCGCCAGGCGGCATCCAGCGCCGCTTTCAGTTCGGCGCAGGTCCGCACCCGCACGCCCCGCCCGCCAAGTGAGGCGGCGAGATCGGCATAATGCCAATCATCCAGATCATGATATTCCGGGCCGGGCTGGAACGTGCGCAACATTTCCCAGCTGCGGTTATTGAACAGTATGACGATCGGCGTCAGACCGTATTTACGGCAGTTACCGATCTCCCAGCCGGTCATCTGAAAGGCACCGTCGCCGACAAGAATGATCGGGCGGCGTCCGCTCGTGGCCTGCAGGGCCATACCCGCGGGTACACCGAAACCCATGGACGCGTAATAGCCGGGGGCGATGAATTCGGTATTGCCGATTTCCAGGCCGGTGAACAGACAATCCCCGACATCGGAGGCAATCGGCATACGTCCGTGCTCGGCAAACAAGTCGTTCACCGCCATCGCCACATGCGAGGGCCTGAGCGGCGTATCGTCCCCGGGCAGGCCGCGGGCAAAGGCAGGGGGCTGTCCCTTCACGGCCGGGCCAAGAGGCTCGGCAATGTCCAGCAGCGCATCGATCAGGGCTTCCAGCGGCAGATCGGGATAGCGGTGATAGGCGAAGGCGACCTCGCGATCGAAGGCATGAATGGCGTTGCGCATATCGATATTCCGCCCCGATACGCCGAAATTGGTATCGCTGATGATCACGCCGAGCATCAGCAGGGCATCGGCCTGTTCGATGCAACGCGCCGTCCGCTCATCCCCGGCAGAGCCGAGATAGGCGCCAAGCAGCGGGCAATCCCGCCCCGCAAGCAGGCCATGGCCCATGAAAGTGGTGGCTACCGGCAGGGAAAGTTTGCCGCACAGGCGGCTCAGCTTCTCCTCCAGGCCATAGCGGCGGATTTCCACCCCCGCCAGCAGGGCCGGATTCCGTGCGGCCTTCAGACGTTGCATGATTTCCGTGGCGCAGGCGCGGGCAGCCTGCCTGTCAAAGGGGGACGGGGTAAAACCCGGCACCGGGGCGCAGGGGACGTCGGCGAGATCGCGGGGGATCTCGATATAGACCGGACGCGACAATGCAAGCGCATGGTCCAGAACCCGGGCGATCTGTTGCGGTGCCTGCGCGGGATCGTCCAGAATGGCCTGATCGCAGGTCAGTTCGCGAAAGATGCGGTATTGCGAGGTCAGATTCTTCACCTGATGATGCAGATGCAGCCCCATCTGCCCTTCCTGTGCGCCCGGACCGCCGGAGATCACCATCAGGGGTGACTTTTCCGCATAGGCCTGGGCGACGGCATTCACCATGTTCAGCGCCCCGGCACCATAGGTGACCACGGCAACGCCCAGCGCGGAGCGGAAGCGCCCGGCCGCATCGGCGGCATAACCTACACCGGGTTCATGGCTCAGCGTGTGCAGGGGCAGAATGCCGCTTTCCTCGATCACGCGGAAAAAAGGCAGGACGAAATCTCCCGGAATGCCGAAAATACGGTCGGCACCACGATCCCTGAGGGCATTGAGCAGGCTTGTCGCAAGGGTCTGTTGCATCAAAATCTCCATAACGGCCTGAAACGGCTTCCGCCCATGACCGGCGGCAGCACCGCAAAATAAGTTCCATATGGAACTATATGCAACATTAATTGTGACCGGACACCATATCCTTGACCTGAATCATGCACAAAAAACCGCCACCGCTGACCATGCAGCGATGGCGGATTTTCGGGGTTTTGATTTCTTTGCCCGGAAGATTATCCGGCGCGCACAGCCTTGAGGAATTCCTCGATCTCATCATGCAGCGTCTGTGAATAGCGTGTCAGTTCCCCGGCAGCACTCAGAACCTGGCTTGACGCATCGCCGACCTGGCCGACCACTTCGGAAACCTGACCGATATTCTGATTGACCTCGGTGGTACCCGCTGCCGCAAGCTGAACATTGCGCGCGATTTCCTGGGTCGCGGCACCCTGCTGCTCCACGGCCGCGGCGATACCGGATGCGATATCATTGATGCGGCTGATGGTCTGGCCAATACCGCCGATGGCATCCACAGCATTGCCCGTGGCACCCTGGATATTGTTGATCTGCCCGGCGATTTCCTCTGTCGCCCGTGCCGTTTGGGTGGCGAGGTTTTTCACCTCGGCAGCGACCACGGCAAAGCCCTTGCCGGCCTCGCCGGCGCGGGCGGCCTCGATCGTGGCATTCAGCGCCAGCAGGTTGGTCTGGTTGGCGATGTCGGTGATCAGGCTGACCACCTCACCGATCTTGTTGGCGGCATCGGCCAGACCGCGCACCGTGTCGTTGGTACGATCGACCTCACCCACCGCCTGACCGGCGATATTGGCGGATTCGCTGACCTGACGGCTGATCTCGTTGATCGAGCTGGACAGCTCCTCAGCCGCCGTCGCCACGGAATTAACGTTGGAGGAAGCATCCTCGGAAGCGCCCGCCACCATGGTTGAGCGCTCACTGGCCTGGGTGGCAGCCGCACTCATGCCCTTGGCCGTCACCTCCATCGTACCCGCAGCCTTCGAGACCTGCTCGACAACGCCCATGACGCTCTGTTCGAACTGTTCGGCCATCTTCTGCAGAGCGGCCTTCTTCTCAGCTTCGGCGCGGGCCTCGGCCTCGCGGCGTTCACGTTCGGCGCGTTCCTCGGCCAAGCGTTTCTCTTCCTCCTGGCGGCGGCGTTCCTCGGCGGCGCGGGCCTCAGCCTCGCGCTGCTCGGCTTCCAGGCGTTCCTTCTCAAGGGCATTGTCCTTGAACACCTGCACCGTCCGGGCCATGGCCGCCAGTTCATCGCGGCCGGAGGTATCGATCTTCACGGTCTTGTCACCGGTGGCCAACTTCTGCATCGCCTGGGCCAGATTGCCAAGACGGCGGATGACATTGCGCTGGACATAGAAGAAACCAATCGCCAGCGCCACCAGAATGCCGCCGATGACCATGAAGGTCATGAAGGTCTTGGCACTGGCGACGGCCGCGGCGAAATCACGGCTGCTGCCCTGCATCGCGGCATCCGCCTTGTTGACCAGCGCCTCGATATCCTCGCCCAGCATCTGGACCAGCTTTTTGTTTTCATCTGCCAGCTTCAGGGCTTTTTCAGTTGCGGCCAGTTCGCGCGCCTTGATGGCAAGAACGCCGCTCTCCTTGTCATTGACCGCCTTGAACAGCGGCGTGCCGATTTCATTGGCCTTTTCCCCGCCATTCAGGTCATTGAGCTTGTAAAGCTGAGAGGCCAGATTGCCCATGACGCCGAGAATCTCGCCCTTGAGCCTGTCCAGCTCATCGGCCGTATCCGCACGGGCCACCTGCGCCATCAGATTGGCGGCAGAGGAATTCAGTGACGATGCCGTCAGCGCCGCGCGCAGCTTGCCCGTACGGCGCATGGTTTCCATGCCGACATTCGACATCATCTCGGCCACATCATCAGTGGCATAACTCGCCTCTTCCTCCAGCTTGTCCTCATACATGCTGGAGGCCTCGGCAATGCCCAGATTGGCCGCGGTCGTCACCATCTTCAGCGCCTTGGCCAACTCCTTGCTCTGCTTCTGAATATCATTGAGCCGGGCTTCGAGTTCGGCCCCGATCTTCTGGCGTTCCCCGGTGCTGGCCCTGATGCTGTCGATATTGCCATTGATGCCGCTGACATCCTGCTCGAGCTCATCAACAACCTTTTCCGCTTCCTTGTCCCCTTTCAGAATCGGCGAGGATTTCACTTCGGAAAGGAGCTTTTTCGTCCGGGTGCGCAACTGCGACAGGTTCTGATATTCGGCATTTAGGGTTTCGGTATCCGGTGCCGCCGCCAGCAGGGGGGCGGCGGCCGAAATGGCGATCGAAGCCCCTTCCAGCCCCTCGGCGGCCTTGATCAGGGGAACGGCCTGGTCCGTAATGGCGGCCCTGTTCTGGTCAAGCGTACCGAAACTGTTGATGGCAATCACTGCCATCGCCACCATCATCAGTGCCAGCAAGCCGTAAGCACCGATCAGCCTTTCCCGGATGCCAAGCAGAACCTTGCCGCTTCTGGCTTTGCCGCCGCCCGGTTTTTTGCCCTTGCCGGTCGTAACCTTCGCTTTCTGCTGTGTCGCCCCTGTCGCACTCATCACTCGGATACTCCTGTCAACGGATTGGTCCCGATTCCTGTCGGCATTCGCAGCCACTGCACCCATGCTGAAACTGCTGTCTCGTTGCCATATCCTGACCTATAATCGTAAACAAAGCCTTAGGGCTGATCCGTCGGCCGGACCCCCTCTCGACATTTTTGCAGGTCTCCCTAAATT
The DNA here is from genome assembly GCA_964463775.1 of uncultured Hyphomicrobiales bacterium. Taxonomy (GTDB): domain Bacteria; phylum Pseudomonadota; class Alphaproteobacteria; order Minwuiales; family Minwuiaceae; genus JALXAG01. The sequence continues at coordinate 1,196 of CAYXDL010000182.1, read as the reverse complement.
GTAATCACAACAACGAAAATCTCTGCCACTACCACAGTGAAAACCATGACATTGACCCGTGAATCCATCGCCGCCGGACAGATCGCCGAAATCGCCGCCGAGGCGCATGCGCGCGGCCTGTTCACCATGATGAGCGATGAGGAGCGCCACAAATCCCTGGAAGATGTCCTCAGCCGCCTTCCCGACGGGGATGGCTGGGTTTTCGGTTATGGCTCCCTGATGTGGAATCCTGCCTTCCATTACGAGGAAGCGCGCAAGGGCCTGCTCTATGGCTATCACCGCCAGTTCTGCCTGTGGACGCCGCTTGGCCGCGGCACCCCCGACTGCCCCGGCCTGACCCTGGCATTACAACGCGGGGGATGCTGCCGCGGCATGGTTTTCCGTATCTGCAGGACCAAACTGCGCGAAGAGATGGACATCATCTGGCGCCGCGAAATGGTTTCCGGCGCTTACCGGCCGAAAATCCTGCGGGTCAAAACCGATGATGGCGATGTTCAGGCCGTCACTTTCGTGATCAACCCCTCCCACGAACGCTATGCGGGCCGTCTGCCGCCGGCACAGGCGGCGGAAGCCATCGCCAGGGCCCGGGGCCGTATCGGCCGCTGCTCAGATTATCTTCTCAACACGGTGGAAAAACTCCACGAACTGGGCATCCCCGACAGATCGCTGGAATGCCTGGCAGCCGATGTGCGCATGAGGATGCGCCAAAACACGCCGGAGAACTCATGAGCCAGAATCCTATTCCCCTGATTCCGCTGGTGCCGCTGCGCGAGGCCCTGTCCCACAACCCCCGCCTGATGCGCGAAATGGAACAGCTGATCGGTGACCTTCACCGCATTGCCAGCTGGGATGACCTATATGAGGCATTTTCCCGCCACGGCGCTGCCCAGCATTTTGCCGAAACCTTCAACGGCAACAAATCGGAAAGGCTGGTTCTGGCCGCCATTCTCACCCGCGCCGATTATGCCCGGCAGGCCGGCATGATCTCGCCTGATTTCTGGATTGCCTGGGGTGGTCTGGATATCCGCAACCGGCAGATCGTGCGCGATATTCTTATGAGCTTCAATGACTTCTGATCCGCCGCGGGGCTGGTTCAATTGATCGCTTCCAGCCCGCCAGTGCGCAGCTTGTCGCGGTAAGTGGCCATGAAGCTTTCAAGCTGATCCACTTCCGCTATGGCGCTGGTCAGATCGGCG
>CAYXDL010000181.1:0-5628 GCA_964463775.1 uncultured Hyphomicrobiales bacterium | reverse complement strand
TGCTGGTTCCCCGAAGGTTGGCCAGCACGGCATCGGGATGCAGAAGATCCGCAATCTCCATCACCTGGTTTCCGTCTGTTTCGCCTGATACCGCTGCAGCCGGCTAGGCCGACACCGGGTCGATCCACCCGATATTGCCGTCTTCGCGGCGGTAAACCACGTTTACCCTGCCATGCGCACTGTTTCTGAACAAGACCAGCGTCGTATTGGCAAGATCCATACGCATCACCGCCTCACTGACCGAACAATCGGGAATTTCGGTTTCCTGCTCAGCCACGATCACGGGCTGATCGGGCAGTTCCTCCGGTTCCTCTTCCCTCGGCTCTTCGGGGGCGATGACATAAGCCTGAGCCGCCGCCAGCCGCGCCGCCTTCTGCTTGGCATGATGATTGCGCAGACGGCGCTTGTAACGGCGCAGCTGTTTTTCAATTCTTTCCAGCGCCATGTCAAAGGCGCTGTGGGCATCCCCGCCGGATCCAGAGCTGTTCACGCGAATGCCATGGCCGACATGGACGCTGCAATCGGCCGTGAATTCGGAATTCTCCTTGGTGAAAACAATGGTGGCGTCTATGGCATCGCCGAAATATTTTTCGACCGCCGCCCGCAGACGCTCCTCGGCCAGCCCGCGCAGGGCATCACCGACATCCATATGTCTTCCTCTGACTGAAACTTGCATGGCTCTAATCCGTATACCGAATGGTTTCTGTTTCCCGGAGGGCGGCCGATTTGCGACGCGCGAACATATGGGACCGCCCCTTCAATGTCAACCGCGCCTCAGAATCGCTTCATAACCGGAGCCTCCCTCGTTATTGCCGCTTACAGAACAATATGTTTATCCGGCCCGCATCCTTTTCAAGCGCCGCCGCTGCACCGAAGAGGGAATATTCATCGCTTCGCGGTATTTGGCGACCGTTCTGCGCGCGATGTCGATATCCTCTCCCCTGAGAATTTCGGCGATCTTGTCGTCGGACAGAATTTTTTTCGGATCCTCCGCATCGATCAGCGCCTTGATGCGGTGGCGCACGGCTTCAGCCGAATGCGCCTCGTTACCCTCAGCCGAGGCGATGGCCGACGTAAAGAAATATTTCATCTCGAACACCCCGCGCGGCGTCGCCATGTATTTGTTGGCGGTCACGCGGCTGACGGTGCTTTCATGCATGGAGATTTCCTCGGCAACCGTCTTCAGGTTCAGCGGCCTGAGATGCTGGATGCCCTCGTTCAGGAAGGCATCCTGAAGGCGGACGATTTCGGTCGCCACCTTGAGAATCGTATTGGCCCGCTGATCGAGGGATTTTACCAGCCAGTTGGCCGCATTGAAACAATCGGTGACAAAATTCTTTTCCCGCCTGTCCCGGGCATTGCGCCCGATCTCGGCATAGTAGCGGGTGTTTACCAGCACCCGTGGCAGGGTTTCGCTGTTCAGTTCGACCCGCCATCCGCCATCGGGTGCGCGGGTGACGAAGACATCCGGGACCACCGGTGCCGCCTCGCCGCCACCGAAGGCAAGCCCCGGTTTGGGATCGAGCCGGCGCAATTCCGCCATCATGTCGGCAAGATCCTCACGATCGGCGCCACAGATGTCCATCAGCTCCTCGTGACGGCCCTGAGCCAGCAGATCCAGGTGATCGAGAAATGCCGCCATCATCGGATCGAGCCGGTCGCGTTCCGCCAACTGCCGGGCCAGACACTCGCCCAGAGAGGCGGCGAACACGCCCGTGGGCTCGAAACCGCGCAGGACCTCAAGCACGATATCGATATCCTGGCGCGAACAACCCAGCCGCACCGCCAGATCATCCGGATCCTCGCGCAGGTAACCCGCCTCGTCCACCATGTCGATCAGCGCCCCGGCGATCAGCCTCTCACCCGGTGACATCAGCGTTGCGCTCAGCTGCTCGCTCAGATGGGCGCGCAGGGTTTTGTCCTCCCCGGCAAGATTTTCCAGATTGAAGGCTTCCCCGCCGCCGCCAAAGGAGGAAAACTCCAGCCCTGTGGCCCGGTCCGGGCCATCATCCCCGTCATACAGGGCTTCATATGGGGCATCGAGGGCTTCGCTGGCCTCGGCACTGGGCACACCCTCACCGGCCAGAGCCTCGACCGTGCCGGCCTCATCACCGCCCGCACCGGAATCAGGCGAAGCCTCCCCTTCTTCGCGCCGCTCCTCCTCCGCCCGTTCCAAAAGGGGGTTTTCCAGAAGTTGCGATTCGACATAAGCACTGAGATCAAGATTGTTCAGCTGCAGCAGCTTGATGGCCTGCTGCAGCTGCGGCGTCATCACCAGGGTCTGGCTTTGTCTGAGTTCGAGCCTGGGTGAAAGAGCCATTATGCCGTCACCTCACCACTCAAAGACTGAACCGCTCACCAAGATAGACACGGCGCACATCCTCATGGGCGACGATATCGTCCGGCGCCCCTTCCATCAGCACCCGCCCTTCATTCAGGATATAGGCCCTGTCGATCAGCTCCAGCGTCTCCCGGACATTATGATCGGTGATCAGTACCCCAATGCCCCGATCCTTCAGATGGGCCACCAGATCGCGGATTTCCCCCACCGCTATCGGATCGATACCGGCCAGAGGCTCATCGAGCAGGATGAAGGAGGGACGGGAAGCCAGGGCACGGGCGATCTCGACCCGCCGCCGCTCACCGCCGGACAGGGCCAGCGCCGGCGTGCGGCGCAGATGGGAAATGGAAAATTCCGCCAGCAGCTCCTCCAGCATCGCCTCGCGCATATCACGATCCGGTTCGCTGACCTCCAGAACGGCGCGGATGTTTTTTTCCACGTTCAGGCCGCGGAAAATCGATGCCTCCTGCGGCAGATAGCCGATGCCCAGCCGCGCCCGGCGGTACATGGGTAGGCTCGTGATATCGTGGCCATCCAGGCTGATCGTGCCATGATCGGCGGCGATCAGGCCGGTAATGATGTAAAAACAGGTGGTCTTGCCCGCACCGTTCGGGCCGAGAAGACCAACCGCCTCACCCCTTTGCACGCGCAGGCTGACATCGCGCAGCACCGGGCGCTTGCGGTAGCGTTTGCCGAGATTGGACACCGTCAGCCCTTCATTTTCGGCAATCAGCCGCGGGCCGGTCTGTTCACCGGTGCCAACGGTTCCGTCTCTGTTTTTTATAATGCCGCTCACGCCTTCACTATCTTTCGCCATGGTTTAAGAAACCGTTTCCCCCATGTCATTTCAACCCGCCCGGCAGAACATCACTTCTGTTTTTTCTCCGGAACGAATATGCCCTGTACCCGTCCGCCGCGGCGGGTGGTTCCCTGCATGCCGGATCCCGAAACGCCGCCTTCCAGTTTCGATACCCCCGTCGCCAGGTTGAGCACGAGACGGCTGCCGCGCAGTACATTGTCGCCACGGGTCAGTACCACGCCGCCTTCCAGCGTGATCACCCGGGCAGTGACATCATAGACGCCCCGCTGCCCCTGGGCCGTCTCCGCGGGAGAGGCGATGAATACATTTCCCAGCGCATCGAGGCGCGAGATGGTATTGCCGCCACCGTTTTTGCCCGCCTTGTAGTGAACGCGCAGCGTATCGGCACGCAGAATGATATTGCCCTGAACCGCCTCGACATTGCCGGAGAAAACCGCCAGCTGCTGCTGCTGCTTGACCTCAAGACTGTCGGCATTGATGCGGATCGGCTGATCCGTATCGATCGCCGGCGCCTGGGCATGCGCACCGGATAACGGCAACAGTGCCCCCGTCAGCAGAAGCAGAAGGATTGCCGCCATATACAGTATCCGCATCTTCATTGCCGCCGCCCCGGATACAGTGTCACCATAACATTTCCCATCAGTTTCAGTACCTTGCCGCCCTCGCTGATCCGGTAGCTGTCGGCAGCGATATCACCCAGCGGACCCTGCCCCGAAAGGGGGGCGATTCCCTCCGCCATACCCTGTTTCAGATTGATATTGGCGCTGTCGGTATGAAGTTCGTACCCGGCATCCGTATAGACATCGATACCGCCGGAGAGCAGCATCGTCCCCGCCTCCTGATCATATACGCCCGTGGGCGCGGTAATCGACAGCCACAGGGCATCGTTCAGGGTCAGGTCGGCCTGGATGCGGCTCAGGCTGATACGTGTCGTCCTGCCCGGCAGCGGCGTGGCGGCCGCAGCCGTGATCATGAAGGGATTGCCCTTGCCGTCGATCCCCTGAAAGCGGGCATTCTTCATGCCAAGACCGCTCTGATCGACCGATACGGTGCCCAGATCGGCCAGCGATGTCATCGCCCCGAACAGGCGCGGCCAGGCAAACAGGGCCGCCAGAATCAGCAGTGCAGTGCCGGCAAGCAGGAGTTTCAGCCAGAAGATGCGCCGCCGCCGCGCCGCCAGATCGGCCATGGAGGCGATACGGCGCGGGCGCAGCAGCAGGCTGTTTTTCCGCCCGCTCTTTTCCGCCTGATCGCCATGTTGCCGGTTATCGATTGCCGCGTCCGTGTGCAAAAACCCTGTCCGTCCTTCTCCCGGCCCGGCGTTCCGTCGAATGCCGGCTTATCGGGATTCTCACCGGGCCCGGCCTTGCGGCACGGGCTTTTCGCCGATTCATCCTTTCCTCAAGTATGGGATTGCCATGGGTGAATTGCAAACCCGTTCTGTGATTCAGGCACGAGTCTTGCTTGCCGCCGAGGAGCCATGAGCGGAAAAGGTCCCTTCAGGCAGCCCCCGGCCCGACGGGCGGCATTCATCTCCCCGACTGAGTGTGTCAATGGGCGAAGATATCCGTCTCCTCCCACCCCGCCAGATCGAGGCGGGCGCGCGCCGGCAGAAAGGAAAAGCATTCCTGCGCCAGTTCCAGGCGGTTTTCACGTTCCAGCATCCGCTTCAGGTGATCGGCCAGTTGATGCAGATACAGCACATCGGCGGCGGCATAGCGCATCTGCGCCTCCGTCAGCTCCGCCGCGCCCCAGTCGCTCGACTGCTGCTGCTTGGAAATATCCAGCCCGAGAATTTCCCGGCACAGATCCTTCAACCCGTGGCGATCCGTATAGGTGCGGCACAGCTTCGAGGCGATTTTCGTGCAGAAGACCGGCCGGCAGCGGGCACCAAGATAATGCTCCAGAGCCGCAATATCGAAACGGGCGAAGTGAAAGATCTTCTCAACCGTCTCATCCTCCAGCAGGCGCACCAGATTCGGGGCCTCATAGCGACCGTCGAGTTGCACCAGATGCGCCGTGCCGTCACCGGCGGAAAGCTGTACCAGGCACAACCGGTCGCGCCCGGTCTTCAGCCCCATGGTTTCCGTATCGACGGCAACCCGTCCGCCGAAACCGAGCCCGTCGGGCAGATCATACTGATGCAAGGTGATATCGGCGCTCATTTTCAGACCTCTGCCTTTGCAATTCTTCCGCCTTCTCCGCTCCGCATGACTTTCCTGCGGAGCAGGCTTCTTACTGCCCGCCCGCGCCGCGCCTGTCCAGCCCAAAGCGCCGGGTCGGGAAGAATTGAAGCACCTCACCGCAAATCCGGCCGGCCCGCATCCCGGGATCACCTGAACCAAGCGCACAGGAAAATGGCATCGGACAGAATCCGGCCCTCCGGCACAATGCACCGGTTGACCAACCTGTTGGAATGGAGGGGAGAGACACGAAAATGGTGCCCAGGAGAAGCCTCGAACTTCCA
>CAYXDL010000180.1:0-5656 GCA_964463775.1 uncultured Hyphomicrobiales bacterium | reverse complement strand
TGGTGGCGGCAGTGGCGCGGGTGAGGGCGGCGGTGGTGGTGAAGGCGGCGGCGGTGGCGGCGGCGGTGGCGGCGGATCCGGCTGGTGACACCATGAGCGCGCGTTCGTTGCCCGTTTTTCCGGCTGCGGTCCTGGCCTTTTTTGCCTTTCTTTTGCCGCTGTTTTCCGCGCCCGCGCGGGCTGCGGCCCCGCTGACCGAATGCGATCTGCTGGCGGCCCATCCGACAGACCCCGACCGGGTTGCCCTCGGCGTGTACTGGAACGTCATGGACGGACGTAAGGCGATGAAAGCCTGCGCCGAGGCGGTGAAACAATATCCGGACAGTCTGCGCCTTGCCTATCAGTACGGGCGCAGCCTGATCCGCATGCGGCTGGTGGATGAGGCGCTGCCCTATCTGTTTGCGGCCGCCAATGGCGGCTACAAGGCGGCTTATGCGACGCTTGGGGGGACATACCAGTATGAGCTCGGCAATTATGGCGAGGCTCTGCGCTGGTTCCGTGCCGGGGCCGAAAAGGGGTCGGCAGCGGCCATGCAGCATCTGGGTGATCTTTATGATGGGGGCTATGGCGTGAAGCAGGACCGCGCCACGGCGCTTTCCTGGTACCGCAAGGCGGCCCTGCAGGGCGATCCGGTCAGCGAAAACAACATCGGCTGGTATTATGAGCGCGGTTTCGCCGTGGACAAGAATGAGGCCGAAGCCGTGCGCTGGTACCGCAAGGCGGCGCTGAAAGGCTTTGGGCGGGCGCAGATCAATCTTGGCCGGGTCTATGAATTCGGCATCGGCGTCGACCGTGATCTGCTGAAGGCGTTCGACTGGTACAGGCGGGCTGCCGTACAGGGGCAACCCTATGCCCAGATCTTCCTTGCCCGGATGCTGGAACGGGGTAAGGCGCCCGTCACCCGCGATTATGCCGGGGCCTTCTTCTGGTATCGTCTGGCATCGCGTGCCCCGTACCGCAAGGCAGCGACGGAGGCGCGCGACGGGGCCGCACGGGTGGAGAAACGTCTCGATCGCGCCACGATTGCCGCTATCGACAAAAAGGTATCGGCCTGGGAGAAACAGGATCCGCGCCAGACGGTCTTCGATCTGCTGCCCGCGGAGGAACGGACGCGGATTGCGGCGATGATGGCGCGCCCGGTTCCGGCGCGTGCCGATACCATTCCGCAGCCGGCTGCGGCGGCAGCTTCTGAACCGGCTGCTGAAAAACCGGCAACGTCTCCGCCGCCCTCCTCTGAAAGCAGCGCCACGGCAGGGCAGGTGGCGGGTGAGGATGCCTTCGAACCGGCGCTGGAGGATATCACCCTTGAAACTTCCGTGGCACTGTATGAGGCGCCTGCGGAGGGGGCCGCGCCGATCGCCACCCTCTCAAGAGGGCAGGTGGTGACCGCCATGGCGCGGGATGCGCGCCGCGGCTGGCTGATGGTGGCCGATGCGGGCGCTTTTCTGGGCTATATCCGCGAGCAGGATCTCGGCGGTGGTGAAACCCGGGTGGCGGCGCTGGCGCAGACTACCCCCGCGCCCGCGCCAAGGCCACGGGTGAGAGCGGAGGCGGATAAACAACCCGGCGTACAGGCGGCGGTTCCATCAGACACCGTCGAGGTCGCGCGCAGACAACCCCCGGTATCGGAGGCTGGCGGGAAGGGCGCCAAAGAAGCCGGGACGGAGGAAGTATCCTTCGGCACCTATTATGCCCTGGTCATCGGCAATAACGATTACAGGATCCTGCCGCCTTTGCGTACGGCCATTGCCGATGCCCGGGCCGTGGCGGAGATTCTGGAGAAAGACTACAGCTACAAGGTGACCCTTCTGATCAATGCCAGCCGTGCCGATATCGTCGGTACGCTGGACCGCATGCGCCAGACGCTGGAGGAGGATGACAACCTGCTGATCTATTATGCCGGGCACGGGGTTCTGGATGCCGCTGCTAATCGGGGATTCTGGCTGCCGGTGGAGGCATCGGATGAAACCATGGTCGATTGGGTTTCGACGGCCACGGTCACCGATGCGCTGAAGGCGATGGAGGCCCGTCAGGTGATGGTCGTTGCCGACAGCTGTTATTCCGGCGCGCTGACCCGTTCGGTCAAGGTGCGGGTCAGCAGCCCTTCCTATTACCGCAAAATGCTGAAGAAGCGCGCCCGGGTGGTGCTGTCTTCCGGCGGGCTGGAGCCGGTGCTCGATGGCGGCGGCGGCAAGCATTCTGTTTTTGCCAAGGCCTTCATCGATGCGCTGAAGGAAAATGACGGCATCATGGACGGGAACACCTTGTTCAACAGGCTGCGCCGCCCGGTCATGCTGAATTCGACACAGACGCCTGAATACAGGGATATTCGCTTTGCCGGCCATGATGGCGGCGATTTCCTGTTCGTCCGGGTCAACTGATAACTGGGAGATGGCGAAAATGATGAAAGCAGCCGGAGCAAGCCTGCTGATCCTGATCGGCCTTGGCACCGCTGCCATGGCTGAGGGCATGAAAATGCCGGCCCCGGGCAGTGTCTACAAATTCGACTGTGCCTTCGGCGATGGCACGGCCTTCACCCAGGAATACAGGGTCGAGGCGGTCAATGGCGATCAGGTCACGGTTTCGGTGCGGGACTGGAAGGGCGAGCATCGTTACAGTAAGCCCTATTTCCTGACCGGAAGCACCTTGTTCACTGAAATGAACGAGCAGAACCGCAACAGCCGCATGGAGGGGGATCTGGCCGGTTTTTCCGGCCTGTCGGCACTGCCGGTCGGTTACAAGGAGAATGCCTGGATCAAGGAGGTACGCCGCAATGGCGATGGTCTGCCCAAAGCCTTCAACTGGAATTACACCCTGACCGTGACGGGGCGGGAGACCGCCTATAACCGGGCTGTCGGCGACAGCGAAATCTATGTTATTCAGGAGGAACGCTGGGTCGATGCGTATTCGAGCAAGATGTTTTCCCATTATGCGCCCGCTCAGGCCTTTCCGCTGTTCTGGCAGTATGAGGATTCCAACGGCGTCGAACTGGAATGTCGCCTGTCGGCGATGAAGCAGGCGGCGGTCATGGCCTCGGCGCCCAAAAAGGCGCCAATGGCGGTATCCCCCATGATGGCGGCGCCGACGCGTCTGCCCGCCCCGCGTCCGCGGCAACTGGCCGTACTGAACCCGCCGCCCGCCAAGGCGCCGGTGGTCGCCGCCACCCCCCGCAAAACCGGAAAAAGCGCCGCCGAACGCATTGCACGCCTTGACATGCTGCTTTCACGCGGCCTGATCACCAAGAGCGAATATGACAGCAAGAAGGCTGAGATCATGGCCGAACAGGGCCAGGACCGTTATGCTATTGCCCTGGCCGATCTCAGCCGCAAGTTCCGGAAGAAGGAAATATCGCCCGATGCCTATATCAAGGGGCGTGCGGCCTTGCTGGCCGAGATTTCACCCGGTGCGATCGAGATTGAGGAGGCGCTTGCCGTGTTGAAGCGCCTGTTCGAGCGGCGGCTGATTTCCGAAATCGAATATGCGCGCAAACGTCAGGAATTTCTCGATTCGATATAGGCCGCGTGGTGGAGAGCTTTCTTTTTTCCTTGTGCCGCCTGCCGGGGGTGGGTCCGGTGCTGCTGTTGCTGATTGTGCTTCTGCCGGCACGGATGGCAGGGGCGGCAGGGGGAGGATCATCCGCCCTGGATCTTGTCTGGGCCGAGACACGCATTGGCCTGCCTGCCACCATAACCGGGCATCTGCCGGTTTTCGGCCGTGTGCGCGACCGGGCCCTTGCCGATTATCTGGAACCGGGTAAAGGACAGGCCGGGGTGAAAGTACCGGCGGTGGTGGTGCTGCATGGCTGCACCGGTATCGGGGCCGAGGCCGAATCCTACCGTTTCACCTTGCCGTTTCAGGGCTTTGCGGTTTTCATCCCCGACAGTTTCGCCCGGCCGGGCCGCCGGCCCAACTGCAACCCGTACCGGCGTACCACCAATCTGGCGCCGGGGGTGGAGAAGCTGCGCCTTGAGGAGGTGGAAGACCTGCTGCGCCGCCTTTCCGCCATTCCCTGGATCGATCAGCGCCGCCTTTATCTGATCGGTTTCAGCGAGGGCGGTGTGGCAGCGGCGCAATATGGCGGCCATGCCTTCCGGCGCATCGTCATCACGGCCTGGCACTGCCACGGGCGCGATGGTGCCAGGGGCATAGCGGTGCCGCCGGAGATTCCGTTGCTGACGATCATCGGGGAGAATGATCCCTGGTATCGCAGCCGACCGGGGCGTGATTGCAGCGCGTTTTTCGCCGGGCGTGAAAATGCCCGCGCCCTGCGCCTGAAAGGGGCCCGCCATGCTCTGCTTACCTCTGCCAATGGCGCGGCGGCTGATGCCGCCCGGCGGGCGATCGGCGAATTTCTGAACGCTGATGATGAATGATTCCGCCGGGCTGGCAAGATCGCATGAATCCGCCTATCTTGTGCGCGGGATATGAACGCGCCGCAGGGATGCCGCCCTGACCGATACCGGGTAAGGCCACGAACCGGGCGGCGGAACGAAGACAGGAGAAGCGGATGCTGCTGACGGATGGCCAGATCGAGGAATATCTGGATGAGGGGCGGATCGTGATCGAGCCCCGCCCGGCATCGGAATTCATCAACGGCATATCGCTGGATCTGCGCCTGGGCCGTCAGTTTCAGGTTCACCGCAATTATCAGGCGCCTTTCCTCGACATTTCAGGGCCGAAGGCGGAGATCCAGAAACAGATCGCCGGGGTCATGGGCAATATGACCGAACCGGCGGAGGGTGAGGCCTTCTATCTGCAGCCGGGCGAACTGGCGCTGGGGGCAACACTGGAAACCGTGACGCTGCCCGATGATGTGGTCGGTTCGATTAACGGCCGTTCCAGCCTCGGCCGTCTCGGGCTGATGGTGCATGTGACGGCACATATCGTCGATCCCGGCTGGAACGGGCCGCTGGTGCTGGAATTCTACAATGCCGGTAACCTGCCGCTGGCGCTGCGCCCGGGCATGCGTATTTGCGCCATCAGCTTTACCCAGCTCGACCGTCCGGCGCTGCGCCCCTATAACAAGCGCGCCAATGCCAAATATACCGATCAGCGCGGCACCGTCGGCAGCCGCATCGACCGCGACGAGGATCGATAACGCATCTCTTGGTTCCGTCCGGATATTCGTTCAGGCCAGAAAGATCAGGGCCGAACCGATGGTGCTCAGCACCGCGCCGGTCCAGGCGCCGGCGGCCGGGGCCTTGCCGGTGGTGATCCAGATCAGCGGCAGGATCATGACCGGCGTCATGGCCGAAAGGGTGGCGACGATGCCGACATCGCCGTCACGCAGGGCATAGACCACCAGCGTCATGCCGACAACCATGTTGATGAAACCGCTCAGGGCGACCGTGGCACATATGCGCAGGTTCAGAGGGCCGTTGGCGCTTCGCCCGCGTCTGTGCGCCATCAGGGCGAGCAGCAGCACCATGGCGACCCCGACCCGCAGGGTGGAGGCGGTGACGGCATCGATGCCATCGAGCAGCACCGGTTTGGCGACGATGGATCCGACGGACTGGCTGGTGGCGGCAATGAGGCCGAAAACGATTCCGGGCAGCAGCAGGGCGGGGTCCACCTTCTCCCATGCATGGTTCTGGCCGCGCCCGCTGCCGAAGAGGATGGCGAGAACGACACCGGTCATGACGAGGGCGGCGCCGCT
>CAYXDL010000179.1:0-5660 GCA_964463775.1 uncultured Hyphomicrobiales bacterium | reverse complement strand
CATGGGCAGCAGATAATCACCGATGAACTGACGGGAATAGCCATGGCGCTCCAGATAGGCGCCCAGGGTCCTGCCTGTTGTCAGGCCATTATCCAGGTGGCGGGGCGCATCACGGTTGAAGCGCAGGATATCCAGCCACATGCGGTGAAAGGAACGGCGGAACAGATTCGATTTCTGGGCGAACAGCGTCAGCAGATTGCTGCCGCACCATTCGAGACGTCCGCCATCGACACTGACGGAAAAGGACATGTCACTGTTCTGTGCCGCGATGCCGAGCGCACGGAAGAAATGAACCAGATTGTGATAATTGCGGTCATTGAAAACGATGAAGCCCGTATCGACCGGCAAGTCTCCGCAGGATGTGGGCACGATCACCGTATTGGTGTGACCACCCAGGCGCTTTTCTTTCTCATAGACAACGACATGATGCTTTCCGTCCAGCAGCCAGGCCGCGGACAGGCCGCTGATGCCGGTGCCGATAACCGCTATTTTCACTATCCCGTTCCCCTTCGCCTGATCGCGATTTTGTTACAGTCGGTAATGCTCTGCTATTACGCGGGCATGGTGGGGACGGATCACGGCGGATGGGGGCGTGACACGAAAAAGCCCTCCGCCACAGGGCGGAGGGCCTGTATCCGGAAGGTGTCAGCTCGTGCGCAGTTGTCCGACAATGAACAGGGAAGAAACCAGCCGGTTGTCCTGATAACGCTTCAGGACTGTCACGGCGGCAAAGGTCACCAGCGGCTCCAGCGCCACGATGAAGATATAGGAAGAGGCAAACTTCGCCCAGTCGTGGAGCGGTGTCGGCACCTCGCCGATCAGCAGCCAGAAACCGACCATGGCGGTAACGCCGGAATAATAGACCGCGTCGATCTTCAGAATCTGCGCCCAGGAGAGTTTCAGCCCCTTTTCCTTGTCGAAGAAGCGCCGGCCGATGCCGTAATGCATGGTGATGAGGGGCACAATCAGGCTCAGTGAATTGACCGCCAGGTGCGGCAGGTCGCCCGGCTCGAACAACAGCCCCTGCAGCAGCAGTCCGAGGGCGAAACCGAACAGCGTGGGGATGAAGCCAAGCGTCAGATATATGGCCGAAGCACCGATGAAATGCAGCTCCGACGGGCCGACGCTCATGTGAAAGCTTTGCATGAACAGGGAGAAGAAAGCCGCCGCGACACCTGTTTTGGCAATGTTCACAGGTGATTTGACGATGTCTTTTGCGTAATAGATCAATACGCCGCTGGCAGCGGCATTGGCCATCATGACCTTGGCCGGGGCGATATAGCCGGGTTCGATATGCATCCGTGTACCTCATCTTTCGCGCGCACCCGCGCATGATCCGGCGGTCGGGGAGGAAGCGGGAGAATGGCAGGTCCGGGCTGAAGAGCGCATTTGCGGCGAGCCGGAACGCCATGCACCGCCGCCCTCCGCGGCCGCATTGCGATGACGGCAGGTATCCTGGCTTGCGGGTCACTGCCCGGCCCCGCCTTCCCGGATCGCATTGACTGATAGATCCAGTGGCATTCGGGGGGGCTCGCCGCGTACAGTTGCGGGGGCAGCCACGGCTGGGAATGAACATTCCTCCGTGTTCCCTGAGGATGGCGGGCATCCCTTCCGGTCCTTGACGGAGCCGGAAACCGTCCCCGCCACCATAGAGAAATCAAAACCCTTCAGCAAGGGGAAGGTTTGGGTGTATGTGCCCGATTCTCAATACAGTCAGCTGTGTGCCTCGGATTGCCTAATCGACCGAGAATGCCAGTATCTGGCTGATTTGGGTCAGGGGACGGCCGCTTTCGCCGCTCCAGCGATCGATGGCAGCCTGCAGGGCGATGAAATCGGCCTTCGATGAGGGCATCTTGTCCACGACTCCTTCCCGCTTCAGCGCCTTGAGCACATCGGGGGAAAAGACCAGGGTGTCCACACCCATGCGGCGCAGAAAAGTCTGCCCCGTCCGGCCGCCAAGGCGGGATCCGCTTTTTTGCAACTGACGCAGATTGTTGCAGTATTCCGCCTGTTTCCAGTTACGAAAATATGCCGCCACGCTGCCGTATTTCGTCGCCAGCTCCAGAAGAAAGGCGGCATTGGCGCCAACGGCGCGGATCTTGGCAGCATTGGCAACGATTCCTTCCGTCTTCAGCAGCCGGTCCAGGTCGTCATCGGACATCATCGCCCAGCGGTGCAGGTCGAATCCTTCGAAAACCTGTTCGAAACGGGGCCATTTCCGCTCGATCACCTGCCAGTTGAAGCCGGCCTGAAAGATGCATTTGCTCATGGCTGATAACCAGCGGTCATCCGGAATGGCCTGGAGTTTTTCGCCATTCAGGGGGAGGGAAAGGAGGGTGGCCAGTGCATCCGCCCCTCCCTTACGTTCCGCCGCCTGTTTTTCAATCATGCTGAAGTGACGCATGGCTGTACTCCGCTTAGCCCCGGGTCATGACGGTTCTGAATAGGCCACCAGCGTCATCTCCGCTGCTTTATCCCTCAGCGGAATCAGTGCCTGATATTCATCTGAACCATACCAGGCCGACAATGCGGCCCGATCAGGGAAGCGGACGATTCCCACCGCATGATGATTGTCCTCACCGGCCAGGACAGCATCGAATTGCCCACGCAGCACAAGTTCTCCGCCATGGGGGGCAAAGGTTTCTGCCGCCCGCTTGGCATATTGCTGAAATTTTTCCTTATCTTTTACGGTTACCGTGGAAACGAAAAAAGCGGCCATGGTCTGTTCCTTCGTGATGATGTGAGGCATGGCAGCGGAATTACCGCCATTTCCGGGAATACATTGCGCATTCCTTATTTTGTTCATATATGTATAAAACATATTGTTACTTTTTTGTCCATATATGGATAAAAAAATATTGCAGGAATGGTGAGCGCATGGGCAGACCGGCAAAATTCAATCGGGATGAAGCCGTTGAAACGGTCATGAATGAGATATGGAAAAACGGCTTCGAGGTTTGCTCAGTCAAGTCGATCTCTGAAAAGCTGGGGATCACCCGGTCCAGCTTCTACAACGCGTTCGGAAATCGTGAGGCGTTGTTCGAGGAAGTGCTGGAGCGCTATTTCGATCAGTCCCCTGATCGTGCCCTTGCCGGGGCCGGCAAGGATTCACCTGTGCTGCCCTTGCTGAACAGGGTATTCCGGGAGGTATGCCGCATTCGCGCCGCCGATGCACAGGCACGGGGATGTATGGTCGTCAACTGTGTGGCTGAACTGGTTGGCGTGAACGATACTCTGGGGCCGGTGCTGGAACGGGCCTTGCTCGGCAGTATCGACCGGCTGGAATTCCTGCTGCGCCGGGCGGCGGAAAACGGGGAAATCCCGGACAACAACGATCTGCATGAAAAGGCCCTTGCCCTGCAGAATCTTCTGATCGGCCTGAACCTCATGTGCAAGGTGGTTCGTTCGGAAGATGAATTATGGGCTGCCGCCCGCCAGACCCTGCAGGGCCTGGGCCTGTATGCGGCGGCACATTCTGATTAAACGCAACAATGGATGCCGCAGATTGCGAAGGGGGCCGCCGCCGCCGTTTACGCATCAATGATGATCCGGGTTGAAGCAACTGTCCGTGGAGCATCCATCTTCTGTATGCTTGGGCTGAAGGACTATGCTTGGGCTGAAGGACAGCGATGCATCAGAGGGGCAGAGTCCTTACTGAACAATCCTCGCGGGCTAACCCCTGACGTGGCAGGTGATTTTTGCCGTATGCGTTTATCATTTGACTTATTAATACAGTTGTCCTAATTATCTGGGACGCTTGTCCCATAGGCTTGCACTGCCAGGTGTTCCTGGGTCAGGCAGCATGTCCAGTGGTGCCCGGCCAATCGGTGGTGTTTGTTGGCGGGGCGTTGCGGAGGCTGGCTTGTTTGGCAGAGTTTTTCAGAACAACTGTCCGAGGGGTTGGGATGAACGCGGCAGCGACACGTGAACGCATTGTTGAGGCGGCGGATCAGCTGTTCTACCGCCAAGGATTCGAACATACCTCATTTTCACATATTGCGGCGGCGGTGCGGATTTCGCGCGGTAATTTTTATTATCACTTCAAATCGAAGGATGAGATCCTGGATGCCGTCATCGAGGCCCGTCTGGCCAATACCCGCAAAATGCTGAAGCAATGGGAAATCGAGGGGAAAACCCCCGAGGAACGCATCCGGAGCTTCATTCATATTCTGCTGGTGAACGGCGAAAAAATTAAGCGTTATGGCTGTCCGGTCGGTACCTTGTGCAGTGAACTTGCAAAACTCGGTCATGCCGCCCTTCCCGAAGCGAATGCTCTGTTTACCTTGTTTCGAATCTGGTTGCGCCGACAGTTTGAAGCGTTGGGAAGAAAAGCGGATGCCGATGCTTTGGCGATGCATCTTCTCGCCCGCAGCCAAGGGGTTGCCACCTTGGCCAATGCCTTCTCCGATCAGGCGTTTATAGAGCAGGAAGTGCGCCATATGTGTGAATGGCTACGTTCATGTGTACCACCGGTCAGCGGCACGGATGGGACCGGGAAATCAGGCGGACGGGATTATGGGAGAGGGACTGAACAACCCGACTGCTGAATACGCAGTAAAGCAAAATCTAAAAGGGAGGAGAGAAATGTTTGTCATATTGCTCCGATTTTCGGACAACAAGGCACGGGCCGGGCAATTCATGCAGGCGCACAAGGAATGGATCGAACGCGGTTTTTCTGATGGGATTTTTCTGCTGGTCGGCAGTCTGCGGCCCGATGCGGGTGGTGCGATCGTGGCGCATGATATCTCGCTTGCCGAGTTGGAGGACAGGGTGCGTGAGGATCCGTTCGTCGGGGAAGGGATTGTCAGCGCAGAGATTCTCGAAATTGATCCCGCGCGGGTGGATGAGCGATTGGGATTTCTCCTTGCCTGAAGGGCAGAGCGACGACAGGGGATATGGATGAACTCGACGATAGAAGGGCCTGACGGCAGGCCACGTTGCCGCTGGTGCGCTGCCGCGCCTGAATTTTTCAGTTATCACGATAATGAATGGGGTTTTCCGGTCAGCGATGACCGGCGGCTGTTCGAGAAGTTGTCGCTGGAGAGTTTTCAGTCGGGGCTGAGCTGGCGTACCATCCTTGCCAAGCGCGGGAATTTTCGTGCGGCCTTTCATGATTTTGATTTCAGCCGGGTGGCGCGTTTCACCGGCGATGATGTGGAACGCCTGATGCAGAATGCCGCTATTGTCCGCCACCGTGGCAAGATAGAGGCAGTAATCAATAATGCCCGCCGTGCTCTGGAAATGGTTGAGCGCGAGGGTTCACTGGCGGCCTATTTCTGGCGCTATGAACCCGAGCCGGCCACGCTTGCGGAACCGCAGAGCGCATCGGTTTGCCCGGAATCGGTGGCTTTGTCGAAAGAATTGAAGAAGCGCGGCTGGAAATTTGTTGGTCCGACCACGGTATATGCCTTCATGCAGGCCATGGGGCTGATCAACGATCATGCCAGAGAGTGCGTCATCAGGAGCAAGGTAGAGCATGCGCGGGAGCATTTCAGCAGGCCGGTGGCCTGAGGTGGCACACACAGAAGCATCATGGGCCAGGCTGGTGATGATCAGAACGAAACAAGGGCCCGGCCATTGCGGTCGGACCCTTGTCTGAAAATTGGCTCCCCGGGCCGGACTCGAACCAGCGACAGGGTGGTTAACAGCCACCTGCTCTA
>CAYXDL010000178.1:0-5669 GCA_964463775.1 uncultured Hyphomicrobiales bacterium | reverse complement strand
ATGTCATGCTGAAGGAACGCCGTCCGCTCGTTCTCATGGTTCGGGAAATGCCGCTGCATGCCGGACATCTGCGCAACATGCTGGCCCTTGCGGAACTGGGCGCCATCATCGCCCCGCCCGTACCGGCCTTTTATGACCGGCCGCGCGATATCGGAGAAATGGTCGAGCAAATGGCGGCACGCGCCTTGGACCTTGCCGGCATCGACAGCCCCCGCCTGCACCGGTGGAGGGATAACGGAAACTGAGCCACCCGACCAAAAAGCCCCTCAGGCAATGATATCGGGCAGCAGGTAATATTCCAGCTTGGTAATCTCGTCTTTCAGGGCCAGTTTGCGCTTCTTCATCCGCTGCAACTGCAGCTGATTGTAAGGGGCCTTTTCACCCAGCGCGGCAATGGCCTGATCAAGGTCCTGATGCTCCAGCTGCAAACTGGCCAGGCGCGCTTCAAGTTCGGCGCGTTTCTCGTCGCTCAACCTGATTGTCATGACAGAAGGATCATCATTTCACAATTCATGCCGTCCGCTTCATCCGGCACGGCGCATGAAGGATCGCTGACCGGCATGATAACAGCAAATCCGCGTATCCCAAAACGGCACTCAGGCGCGGGAGCAGGCATCAGCCACGCTCGTCACGCATCTGCGCCTTGCGGGCATACATCGCCTTGTCCGCCTCATCGAGTGCGGTCGCAACCTCCACGCCGGGTTTGATGGTGTAGACCCCGTGAGCCGCCCTTATGGGAATTCTCTCCCCCTCCCATTCAAAGGGATTTTCCTCCAGCGCCGTGACCAGGGCCTGTGCCTTCTCACGGGCCACATTTTCATCCGCATGGACCAGAATCACACCGAATTCATCACCGCCAAGGCGGCCGATGATATCGGATTCGCGCGTATTGGCCCGCAATACCCTGGCCACATGGGCCAGGGCCGCATCGCCGCCGGCATGGCCATAGCGGTCGTTTATCTGCTTAAAATCGTTCAGATCGATATAAACCAGACTGGCCGGGGCGTTATAGCGTTCGGAAAAGGACTTTACCCGGGACAGTTCACGCACGAAGGCCCGGCGGTTGAACACAGGCACCAGCGGATCCTGATCCGCGTAATTCTCCAGCTCCTCCAGCCGGCGCTGGGCGCTCTCCACTTCCTGGCGCAGACGCCCCACCTCCTCCATCAGGGTCATGATGGCCGCGCGCACTTTCGGCGTCAGCTCCGCTTCGGGAATCCCCATGATGGATGTGGTATCACTGATTTCCCGCGGCGTAGCGACAGAAGAAGCGCCTTTCTGCCCACCACGCCCGGTATTGATGCGTCCGACCGGTGTCGCCGGCCTCGTGCCACTGATTTTCATCGGCTCTCTTGATCCATGAACCCTGCTCTACAGTCTAGATGGTGGCCCTGCCATGTCCATACAATTCTGCCCCCCGGCCATACCGGAACGGCTCATCTTATAACAGCCCTCATATTGACAGAGCTTTAACCCCCGGGATTATCATTCACATTGCCCTGACGATGCCTATAATGCGGCGCGCACCGGATCAACCGCAACAGGGGAACGGCATGGCCAATTCCAACGACACCGCGCCGCTTGTCGGCATCATCATGGGCAGCCAGTCCGACTGGGAAACCATGCGCCATGCCGTGGATACCCTGAATGAGCTGGCGATCCCGCATGAGGCGCGCATCGTTTCCGCCCACCGCACGCCGAAGCGGCTTTATGATTACGCCGCAACAGCAAGGGAACGCGGGCTGAAGGCCATTATCGCCGGTGCGGGCGGTGCGGCCCATCTGCCCGGCATGTGCGCCGCCATGACGCCGGTGCCGGTTATCGGCGTGCCGGTTGAAAGCCGGGCACTGAAAGGCATGGACAGCCTGCTGTCCATCGTTCAGATGCCTGCCGGCATCCCCGTTGCCACTGTTGCGATCGGCCGGGCCGGGGCCGTCAACGCCGCCCTGCTGGCGGCGGCGATGCTGGCGGCTCATGACGATGCCGTTGCCGCCCGCCTCGATCACTGGCGCCAGCGCCAGAGCGCGGCAGTCGCCGAAACCCCCGTTGATGAAAGCTGAAAGCGATTGACCATGCGCGAGGATCTCATCATCCCGCCCGGAGCGGTCATCGGTATTCTCGGCGGCGGGCAGCTGGGGCGGATGCTGGCGATCGCCGCGGCCCGGCTTGGCTATCGCTGCCGCATTTTCGCCCCCGAACCCGATCCTCCCGCCGCCCGTGTCGCCGACGGCCATGATCGCGCGCCCTATGAGGACGAAACCGCCCTGGCCGCTTTTGCCGCCCGTGTCGATGCCATCACCCTCGAATTCGAGAATATCCCGGCAAAGAGCATCGAATTCCTCGCCCGGCACAAACCCGTGCATCCCGGCGCCCGCCTGCTGGCCGTCAGCCAGGACCGGCTGAGGGAAAAGGAAACGATCAATACCCTGGGCATCGCCACGGCCCCCTTTCGGGCCGTAAACGATCCGGATCAGCTGCATCAGGCGCTCGCGGATATCGGCATGCCCGCCATCCTCAAGACCCGGCGCTTCGGTTATGACGGCAAGGGACAGGCGGCGATCCGCAGCGAGGCGGATATCGCCGGAGCATGGGAAGCCATGGCAGGCGCCCCGGCCATTCTGGAGGGGTTTGTCGATTTTTCCTGCGAGATTTCCATCATCATCGCCCGCAACGGCCATGGTGAAACCGCCATCCACGGTCCGGTGGAAAACCGTCACCGCAATCACATCCTCGACATGACCATAGCTCCTGCCCCCATTCCCCCCGCCATCGCCGAGACGGCCCGTGAACTGGGGCGGCATCTGGCCGCGGGGCTTGAACTGACCGGGCTGATGACAGCGGAACTGTTTGTCACCGCCGATGGCCGCCTGCTGGTCAATGAAATCGCCCCGCGCACCCATAATTCAGGGCATTTCACCATCGAGGCCTGCCATGTCAGCCAGTTTGAGCAGGCCATACGGGCGCTTTGCGGCCTGCCCCTGGGCGATCCCGGCCAGCACAGCCGGGCCGTGATGAAAAATCTGATCGGTGAGGATGTCCGCCACTGGCGCACAATCCTGACCGACGGCCGGGCGCATCTGCATCTCTATGACAAGGGCGAGGCCCGCCCCGGGCGCAAGATGGGGCATGTCACCTGGTTGTATCCCGGCGAGGAGGACGGCTCACAAATGCCTTGGCCGCCGGCACAGCTTCCCGAAATCCCCTAGGCGGCCGGCAAGGGAGCGCAGGCGCCCCTTGGCCTTTTCAAACTGCATGACATTTTCGATGCGCCGGTCAAGAAACGCCCAGCTTTGGGCATGCCC
Source organism: uncultured Hyphomicrobiales bacterium (assembly GCA_964463775.1). Taxonomy (GTDB): domain Bacteria; phylum Pseudomonadota; class Alphaproteobacteria; order Minwuiales; family Minwuiaceae; genus JALXAG01. Next base: position 2,367 of record CAYXDL010000178.1, on the reverse strand, counting down.
CTCGCTTTCATCATTCAGCCAGACAAGTAGGGTACTGCTGTACACCCCGGCCAGAATCATGCGCTTGGTGTAGAAATTGAAGTCAGTTGCCGTATCGCCTGCCGCCCGCCAGATGGCATGGCAGGTATTGTACAGGCTGCGCGTCGCCAGCGGTGCGTTCTGGGGCAGCGACAACACGGCAACGGCCCGGCGGATGGCCTCCTTGTGAGGCGCGTTCTGCTCCAGGCGGGTACGGATGGCAAAGGCAATACGCTCACGGATGCGCATATTAGCCAGTCCCGCACCCTCCAGCGCCCGGATCATCCGCTGGTCGGCATCGGCCAGATGAAATTCCAGCAATTCCATGGCACCGCCGGGGAAGGCACGTTCAGCCTCCATCTCCTCGATGCCGAGATCCCCGGCTGCCGCGCTCAGTATCCTGTCCTGCCACCCGTCGAAGGGAACATGGGCCAGGGCCGCCTCATGAACGTCATGGCGCAAGGCAGTCAGGGCTTTCAGGGCCTCATCCGTTCCCGGCATCGTTCTGCACCTCTTTGTCGTTGCGGCGGTAATGCTTCATCTCGCTTTCATATACGAGATATCGCAGATCATCCATACGCTGCGGATATAATATCCCGTCCAGGTGATCGCATTCATGCTGCAAGACACGGGCCATCAGCCCCTCGGCCCGACCCTCATGCACCGTCCCGGAAAGATCGTGAAAGCGATAACGCACCCGATAATGGCGCGGCACAAGCCCGCGCAGACCGGGAAGCGACAGGCAGCCTTCCCAGCCATGGCGGATCTCATCGCCCAGCGGCAGGATTTCCGGATTGACGAGCACGGAAGGGCGGCCCTCCCCCCCTGCTGCTTCGGAGACTTCATCACTTTCTCCGCCATGCAGGCGCACGGGGGAAATGTCAATGACCACCACGCGCAGGCTCGTACCGATCTGCGGTGCAGCAATACCGATTCCGCCTGCCGCATGCATGGTGTCGGTCATATCCTCCACCAGCGCGCCGAGGGATTCCTCCAGCCCGGGAATCACGGCATCGGCACGGCGCGTGAGCTGCGGATGCCCCATTTTCAGGATTTCGACAATGGCCATGCCCTGATCTTACCTCAGTGGCGCGGGAGGAGGCAAAGCCGGAAAAACCGAAAATGTCCCTCCGCAGGCCTGACATACGGGGCTCTTCACAAATACCCTGCCCTGTGATAAACACAATTCCGTGGCAGTGACGGCATTGTCACAGGATTTTCTGATGCAATCACGCCCACCGCGATCGCACCATGCATTCGTGGCGGGTTGTTGATTGCTTTTAGTGCGTTGATGCCTTATACAACGGGCAACAGCGATTTGGCGCTAACCCTAACCGAAAGAGAGAAGTGATCAGGTGCTGATACACGTTCGCGACAACAACGTCGACCAGGCCCTCAAAGTCCTCAAGAAGAGGATGCAGCGCGAAGGCATTTTCCGTGAAATGAAGCAGCGCAAGGCTTACGAGAAGCCCTCGGAACGCCGTGCCCGGGAAAAAGCCGAAGCCATCCGCCGCGCCCGCAAGCTGGCGCGCAAGCGCGCCATGCGCGAAAACGGCATGGTCTCCGCCCGCGGACGCCGCTGATCTCTTTTCTTCCCTGGCACCAACTGCCATTGGAAGCGCAAATTCCCGATCCGCTGATCCGTGAACGGCCGGCCGTAATAGCTCCGGGTCCGCGGATGCAGCGATTGGCATACAAACCGCCGGAAAGATTTCCGGCGGTTTCCGGAAAGATTTCCGGCGGTTTTTTGCTGTCTCCTCCATAAACCGCCCCTCCTCCATAAACCGCCCTCCACGAACCGGCCGCCCCCACGAACCGGCAAAGAAAAACCCCCGCCGGAAGCCGGCGGGGGCGCATGAAGGCTTCAGGTTAGGCGTGCTCTTACACCACCCTGACCACCTCTTCGCAAAGCTCCTTGGCATCAGCGAACAGCATCATGGTGTTGTCGGCATAGAACAATTCGTTATCGATGCCCGCATAACCCGGTGAGAGCGAGCGCTTGACGAACAGCACCGTTCCGGCCTTGTCCACCTCCAGAATGGGCATGCCGTAAATGGGGCTCTGCGGATCGTCACGGGCGGCGGGATTGGTCACATCATTGGCACCAATAACAAAAGCGACGTCGGCTGACTGGAATTCGGAATTGATCTCCTCCAGCTCGTAAACATCGTCATAGGGCACCTGCGCCTCCGCCAGCAGGACATTCATATGCCCGGGCATACGCCCGGCAACGGGATGGATGGCGAATTTCACCTCGACGCCATCTTCCTTCAGAAATTCATACATTTCCCGAAGCGCATGCTGCGCCTGGGCCACCGCCATGCCGTAACCCGGCACGATGATGACCTT
>CAYXDL010000177.1:0-5690 GCA_964463775.1 uncultured Hyphomicrobiales bacterium | reverse complement strand
ATTTCGAATTCCGCTCCCGCCTTCTGCAGAAAACGGTCAGCATGCTGTTCAACGAGGCGGTGCGGCGCATGGTGCACGCCTTCGAAACCCGGGCGGAGGCTCTTTACGGGCCGCCGGCCTTTCCCTCGCACCCTGCCTGAGGCATTGGCGGCTCCGTTTAGCCAAGAATTTCCAGACCCAGTTTCAGAGCCGCCATGATGGTGTCTCGGCGGATGGCGTCACGGCCATGATCGGTAAAGCGGCATTCGCGGTGCTCGGCTCGGCCGGGGATGGCGGCGGCGACATGCACCAGGCCCACGGGCTTTTCAGGGGTGCCGCCGCCCGGCCCGGCGATGCCGGTCACTGCCAGCGCCAGCGTTGCGGGTGAATGGTGCAGGGCGCCACGGGCCATGGCGATCGCCACCTTTCTGCTGACCGCGCCTTCGGTTTCGATCAGGCCGGGATCAATGCCGAGCATTTCGGCCTTGGCCTGGTTGCTGTAGGTGATGAATCCCCGTTCGACGACATCCGAGGCACCGGGAATGGCGGTCAGGGCGCCGGCGATCAGCCCGCCGGTGCAGGATTCGGCCGTGGCCAGCATAATGCCGCGTTCGCGGCAGCCTTCAAGCAGGGTTGCGGCCAGTTGCAGCAATGCGTCATCAAACATTCAGCGCCTCCCATAGCGCGGCACCGGCCCATGTTCCGCCCAGTGCATACAGCCCGGCGAGCACGTCATCGGCCATGACCCCGATTCCGCCCTCAAGATGCCTGTCCGCCCAGCCGACGGGCCAGGGTTTGAGAATGTCGAACAGACGGAACAGAATGAAGGCGAGCAGGACAAGCGGCCATTCGCCGTTGCTGGCGATCAGGGCGATCCACAGCCCGGCAACCTCGTCGATGACGATATAGCCGGGATCGTGGCTGGCGAAACGTTTCATGGTCGCATTGCTGCTGAAAACCCCGACGATCAGAACGGCCAGCGCCCCGAAGGTCAGTGCCCAGCCGCCGCCGGTTGCCAGTATCAGCAGGCCCGGTGGCAGGGCGGCTAGGCTGCCCCAGGTGCCGGGCGCCGGGCGCAGCAGACCGCTGCCGCCCCAGGTGGACAGCAGCACCATGGGATCGCTCAGATCGCGAAGGCCGGGGCGGGCGCTCATGGCAGGCGCACCGTCGCGGTTGCGATGGCCATGATGCCTTCGCCGCGCCCGGTAAAGCCGAGTTTTTCGCTCGTCGTCGCCTTCAGCGATACCCTTTCCGGGCTCAACTCCAGAAGGCGGGCGATATTCCCGGCAATGGCTTTTTTGTGTGGGCTCAGCTTCGGCCTTTCGCAGACAAGGGTCAGGTCCATATGGGCGATCACGCCGTCACGCCGGGCGATGAGGTCGGCCGCATGGCGGATGAATTGATCGGAGGAGGCATCTTTCCAGCGTTCATCCGAGGGCGGAAAATGTTCCCCGATATCGCCGGCGCCGATGGTTCCCAGCAGGGCATCGGTGGCGGCATGCAGCAGCACATCGGCATCGGAATGTCCGGCAAGCCCCCGGTCATGGGGAATTTCAACCCCGCCGAGGATCAGTTTCCGCCCTTCGCAGAAGCGGTGCACGTCCATGCCGCTGGCGATGCGGATATCGTTATGGCGCGACAGCAGCAGCCTTTCGGCCCTTTGCATGTCGGCGGGGGTGGTGATCTTGAAATTGTCCTCATCGCCATCGACGATGACCACCTTCAGACCGTGATGGCGCGCCAGCGCCGCATCGTCGGTGAAGTTTTCCCCCGCATGGTGCGCATGAGCCTGCAGGATCGCGCGAAAGGGAAAGGCCTGCGGCGTCTGCGCCCGCCACAGATTTTCGCGGTCGACGCTCTCTGTCAGCACTCCGCCTTCGGCCCGGCGCAGGCTGTCCTGCACCGGCACGGCGATCAGTGCCCCCTGTCCGGGGCCGATGGCGGCGATGGCGGCATCGATCCTGCCGGCGCTGATAAAGGGACGGGCGGCATCGTGAATCAGCACAACATCGGGGGGCGTGTCATCGTCCAGGGCCTGCAGGCCGCGAAAGACGGATTCCTGGCGGCTGTCGCCCCCCTCACAGAATTCGATATCCGGAAACCCCTCTGTCGCGGCAAGGAAGGTATCGCGCCATTGCGGATCGATCACCACCATGATGCGGCCGATTTTCGCCTGTTCCGCGAAGGCTGCCAGCGTTCTTGCCAGAACGGGACGGCCCAGCAGGGGCAGATATTGCTTGGGCCGGTCCGCGCCCATACGCGCGCCTTTACCGGCGGCGACGATCAATGCGGCTGTATTCATGGCTTCGGATGCTGTATCCCCTTTGCCCGGCGCTGCCGCCGGATTTCCAATGCGTGCACTGTAGAGCATTGCAAAGGGGATTTGAACCGCATCAACGGGATCTTCCGTGGTTGAAACAGGCGGCAAACGGCGCTAGATTGATCAAGATTTAATCATATTATGAAAGTGCCTAATTTATGGTCGGATTTTCCCTTCCGGCGTTGCGCATCGGGGCGCATGAAATCGATCCGCCGGTTGTTCTGGCGCCGATGACCGGCATCAGCGATGCCCCGTTCCGGGAGCTGGTGGCCCGTTTCGGCGTTGGCATGGTGGTCTCGGAGATGATCGCCAGCCGGTCCATGATCACGCAAAACCGCCGCAGCATGCGCATGGTCAACCGTGCCGTTGGGGCGGGGCCGCATGCGGTTCAGCTTGCCGGTTGCGATCCGCGCATCATGGCCGATGCGGCACGGCTGAATCAGGATCTTGGTGCCGACATCATCGACATCAATATGGGCTGTCCGGCCAAGAAGGTGGTCGGCGGCCTGGCCGGTTCGGCCCTGATGCGCGATCTGAAGGCCGCAGCGGCGATTATTGCCGCCGTGGTTGAGGCGGTCTCGCTGCCGGTAACGCTGAAAATGCGTCTCGGCTGGGATGATGGCAGCCGCAATGCGCCGCAACTGGCGCGGATCGCCGCCGATCTGGGGGTGCAATGCCTGACCGTGCACGGGCGCACACGGGAGCAGATGTATGACGGTCATGCCGATTGGCGCGCCGTCGCCGATGTGGTCGCGGCGGTTGATCTGCCCGTCATCGTCAACGGCGATATAGGCAGCGGTGCCGATGCCCGCAGGGCGCTGGCGCTTTCCGGGGCGCATGGGGTGATGCTGGGGCGCGCCTGTCGCGGCCGGCCCTGGCTGCCGTCACAGGTGGCGGCGGAGCTTTCGGCGCGGCCGGTGCCGCCCGCACCGCAGGGTGAGGCATTGGCGGGCATCATCCTCGGCCATTATGAGGCAATGCTGGTGCATTACGGCCCGGAGCTTGGCCTGCGCATCGCCAGAAAGCACCTGAAATGGTATGCGGAAGCGGCGGGAACAGATCCCGCTTTTGTGCGCCTGGCGGTTCGTGAGAATGATCCGGATCTCGTGCGCGGCCTGATCCGGCGTCATTTCTCACAAGCCGGCGCGCGGCTGGGGGCGGTGGCATGAATGATGCCATCGCGATGAAGGAAAGGCGCTTCGATGCGCTCGGGGTGCTCGAAGCGCTGGCCGATCCGATCATCGTGGTCGACGGGCAGGGGGGCATCGTTTATGCCAATCCGGCGGCCGAGGCTTTCTTTGCCATGGGGCAGTCTGTGATGCGTCGTCACAAGCTGGCCGATCTGGTGCCTTTCGCCAGCCCGTTGCTGGCCGTGGTCGTTCAGGCGCGCGAAAGCAATGCCGTCGTTACCGAATACGATATCGAACTGCAGACCCTGCGCACCGGCACCCATCAGGTGAATGTGCGCGTCTCGCCGATGCTCGGCCATGACGGCATGATGGCGGTTCAGCTTGAGGAACGCACCATTGCCAGCCGCATGGATCGGCAACTGACCCATCGCGGTGCCGTCCGTTCCATCAATGCGATGGCGGCGGTGCTGGCTCATGAGGTGAAAAATCCGCTTTCGGGCATTCGCGGCGCTGCGCAGATTCTGGAACAGATGGTCGGGGACGGAGACCGGGAACTGACCCGCCTGATCTGTGATGAAACGGACCGTATCTGCGGTCTGGTCGAACGCATGGAGGCTTTCGCCGATCCCCGGACGATCAGCCGCGAGGCGGTGAATATTCACGAGGTTCTCGATCATGTCCGCAGGGTCGCCGAGGCCGGTTTCGCCCGTCATGTCCGTTTCGAGGAGAGATTCGACCCGTCCCTGCCGCCGGTGCTGGGCAATCGTGATCAGCTTGTGCAGGTGTTTCTCAATCTGGTCAAGAACGCGGCCGAGGCCGTGCCCGAATCCGGCGGAAAAATCGTGTTGGCAACCGCCTTCCGCCATGGTGTGCGCCTGGCGGCACCGGGAGGGAAGGAACGCGTCAACCTGCCGATCGAGGTCAGCGTTCATGATAATGGCAGTGGTATTCCCGAGGACATCCGCAGCCACCTGTTCGATCCTTTCGTCACCACCAAGTCCGGTGGTTCGGGGCTGGGGCTGGCACTGACGGCAAAGATCATCGGCGATCATGGCGGTATCGTCGAGGCCGACAGCGATGAAACGGGCACGGTGATGCGCGTCAATCTGCCGGTTTATCGTGGCGGGGAGGGAGAAGGCTCATGACCGCGACCATTCTGGTGGCCGATGATGACCGGGGCATTCGCACGGTTCTCAACCAGGCATTGGGCCGGGCGGGATATGAGGTGCGCAGCGCCTCCAACGCCGCGACATTGTGGCGCTGGGTCTGCGATGGCGCCGGTGATCTGGTCATTACCGATGTGGTGATGCCCGATGAGAACGGGCTGGACATGCTGCCGCGCATCCGCAAGCTGCGCCCCGATCTGCCGGTGATCGTCATGAGTGCGCAGAACACCCTGCTGACGGCAGTCAAGGCAGCCGAGCGCGGCGCCTATGAATACCTGCCCAAGCCCTTTGATCTCAAGGAATTGCTGGCGGTGGTCAGGCGTGCCCTGACCATGCCCCGCGCTGGCGGGGTTCCCGGCAGCAAGGAAGGGGAGGAAGAGGAAAACCTGCCCCTGATCGGCCGCTCGCCCGCCATGCAGGAAATCTATCGTGTCATGGCGCGGCTGATGGGCACCGATCTGACGGTGATGATCACCGGCGAATCCGGCACGGGCAAGGAGCTGGTCGCCCGGGCCCTGCATGATTACGGCAAGCGGCGCAACGGTCCGTTTGTCGCCGTCAACATGGCGGCCATTCCCCGCGAACTGATCGAGAGCGAGCTCTTCGGCCATGAAAAGGGGGCCTTCACCGGCGCCGGCAACCGCTATGCCGGGCGTTTCGAACAGGCAGAGGGCGGCACCCTGTTCCTCGATGAGATCGGCGATATGCCGCTTGAGGCACAGACGAGGCTGCTGCGGGTCTTGCAGCAGGGCGAATACACCACCGTCGGCGGCCGCGCGCCGATCCGCACAGATGTGCGCATCATTGCCGCCTCGAACCGTGATCTGCGCCAGCAGATCAACCAGGGCCTGTTTCGCGAGGATTTGTTCTATCGTCTGAATGTGGTGCCGATCCGCCTGCCGGCCCTGCGTGAACGCAGCGAGGATATCCCCGATCTGGTACAGCATTTCCTGAAACAGGCGCAGGAGGAGGGGCTGCCTGCCAAGGTGCTGACCGCCGATGCCATCGCCATGCTGCAAAATCACCGCTGGCCGGGCAATGTGCGGGAGCTCGAAAACCTGGTCCGCCGCCTGGCGGCCCTGTATTCGGAGGATG
>CAYXDL010000176.1:0-5703 GCA_964463775.1 uncultured Hyphomicrobiales bacterium | reverse complement strand
CACAGGAAATGCAGGGTGCCGCGAACGAGCTGATCGATGAAACCGCAGCCATGCAGGAGAAGATCAGCCATTTCCTGAACGATATCCGCAGCGCCTGATCTTTGACGTGAGGGGATTGCGTCGTGGCCGGGTCCGGTTTTCCGGACCCGGCTTTTTCTGTGGTGGTCATTCGGCGGCTTTTGCCATGACGCCGTAGCCACCGCCGCCCGGCGTTTCAATGATGAAACGATCATCCGGCTTCATGCTCACGGTCGCCGTGGCAGCCAGTTCCTCCACCGTGCCGTCACCGCGAAGAACGATGTTCCGCCCGGCTTTGCCCGCCTTGCCGCCGTTCAGGCCGAAGGGTGCCACCCGCCGGTGGGAGGAAAGGATCGAGGCGGTCATGGATTCGCGAAAGCGGATTTCCCTGATGACACCGTCCCCTCCGCGATGCTGCCCCGCGCCGCCGGATCCGGTGCGAACGGCAAAACGTTCCAGCAGGACGGGATAGCGCCATTCCAGTACCTCGGGATCGGTGAGGCGTGAATTGGTCATATGGGTGTGTACCGCCGAGGCGCCGTCATGATCCGCTCCGGCGCCGGCACCGCCGCAGATGGTTTCATAATACTGGTATTGCTCATTGCCGAAGGTGAGGTTGTTCATGGTTCCCTGTGCGGCCGCCATCACACCCAGGGCACCGTAAAGCGCATTGGTGATCCACTGGGATGTTTCGACATTGCCTGCGACAACGGCGGCCGGATAGCGCGGGTTGAGCATCGATCCTTCCGGAATGACGATTTCCAGCGGCTTCAGGCAGCCCTCGTTCATCGGGATGTCGTCATCGACCAAGGTCCGGAACACATACAGGACCGCGGCATGACAGACCGAGGCAGGGGCGTTGAAATTATTGGGCCGCTGTGCCGATGTACCGGTAAAATCGACCCGGGCCGTGCGCTTTTCATGATCGACGGTGATGGCAACGGCGATCCGGCTGCCATCGTCCAGATCAAGAGTGAAACTTCCGCTTTTCAGCCGGCCGATGGCGCGGCGCACCGCTTCCTCGGCATTGTTCTGGACATGGCTCATATAGGCGAGAACGACGTCGAGGCCGAAATGCGCCACCATGCGGCGCAACTCGGCGGCGCCCTTTTCATTGGCCGCGATCTGGGCCTTCAGATCGGCGATGTTCTGATCCGGGTTGCGGGCGGGCCAGGGTTTCTGCTGCAGGCAGTCCAGTATGACCTGTTCGCGGATTTTTCCCGCAACGACGATTTTCACATTGTCGAACAGGACCCCCTCATCGCTGATCGTGGTACTGTCCGAAGGCATCGAGCCCGGCGTCTTGCCGCCGATATCGGCATGGTGGCCGCGTGAGGCGGTGAAGAACAGAATACGCTCACCCGCATCATCGAAAACGGGGGTGATGACCGTGATGTCCGGCAGATGGGTGCCGCCGTCATAAGGGGCGTTCAGGGCAATGATGTCACCCGGCTGCAATGTGTCGCCGTGGCGGCGGATGACGGCGCGGACACTGTCGCTCATCGAGCCGAGATGCACCGGCATGTGCGGGGCGTTGGCAACGAGGTTGCCTTGTTGGTCGAAAACGGCACAGGAAAAATCCAGCCGTTCCTTCACATTGACCGAGTGGCTGGTCTTTTCGAGCGTCGCCCCCATCTGTTCGGCGATCGACATGAACAGGTTGTTGAAGACCTCCAGCATGATCGGATCGGCATTGGTGCCGATGGCCCGGTCGCGTTCCACCGCCTCGTGGCGCCGCAGCTCCAGCATGTCGGGTGTTGTTCTGATCGCATGCCAGCCCGGTTCGACGACAATGGTTCCCGTATCCTCGATGATCACGGCGGGGCCGGGCAGGCGCGCATGCAGGGGCAGATCCTCGCGCCGGTAGAAAGGGGCGTTCCGCCAGCCGTCGGCATAAACCGCATGATGGGCCATCGGGGCAGGAAGCGGCGCGTATTCCTCTCCCGCCGGGCCGGCTTCGCTGCTCAGGGTGTCGCCCTGACCGATGGCCTCGACCTCAATCCGTTCAACGGCAATGGGCTTGTCCGGATCCTCGAAGCCGAAACGCTGCCGGTGCAGGCGGGAGAAGGCGGCGCGCAGAGTCTCCTCATCCTCCAGCGGCAGTTCGAGGGGGGAATCCGTGCCCTGATATTTGAGGGCCAGACGGCAGCGCGTGATGATGGCGTCATCCGTCACGCCCTGACGGTGCAGCTCCGCACGGGCCTGTGTGGCCAATTCTTCCGCACTTTCGTTGATGTGGCGCAGAAGATCGGCATTCAGCGGTGCCTCGATGCTGCGCTGACGCAGGGCGCGGATTTCCGCAAGGCCCATGCCATAGGCGGAAAGAACGCCGGAAAAACGATGAAGCAATATGCGCTCCATCCCCAGTGAATCGGCCACACGGCAGGCATGCTGGCCGCCGGCACCACCGAAACAGGTCAGAACATAGTCGGCCAGGTTGTAACCGCGCTGGGTTGAAATCTTTTTGATCGCATTGGCCATATTCTCAACCGCAATGCGCAGGAAGCCCTCCGCCACTTCCTCGATGGCCAGGTGGTTACCCGTCTGTTCGCCGATAGTGCGGGCCATTTCCTCGAACCGCGTTCTGACGATGTCCGTATCCAGGCTTTCATTACCCTCAGGGCCGAAAACGGCGGGAAAGAAAGCGGGCTGCAGCCGGCCGAGCAGCACATTGCAGTCGGTCACCGTCAGCGGCCCGCCCTTGCGGTAACAGGCGGGTCCCGGATCGGCACCGGCGGAATCGGGACCAACGCGGAAACGGCTGCCGTCGAAATGCAGGATCGAGCCGCCGCCTGCAGCCACAGTGTGGATCTGCATCATCGGTGCGCGGATACGTGAACCGGCGACCATTTCCTCATTCGTGCGCTCGTATTCACCGGCGAAATGGGAGACATCGGTCGAGGTGCCGCCCATGTCGAAGCCTATGATTTTACTGCAGCCGACAGCGCCCGAGGTTTTGGCGGCACCAACGATGCCGCCGGCCGGGCCGGAGAGAATACTGTCCTTGCCCTGAAACAGGGCCGCATCGGTCAGGCCACCGCTGGAGCGCATGAACATCAGACGCGTTCCGTTCAGCGCTGTGGCAACGCGGTCGACATAATGGCGCAGTACCGGAGAGACATAGGCATCGACCACAGTAGTGTCGCCGCGGCCGATCAGCTTCATCAGCGGGCTGACCTGATGGGAGGCCGAAATCTGGGTGAACCCGATTTCCTCTGCGATTTCGGCGGCGCGTTTTTCATGCCGGGGATGGCGATAGGCATGCATGAAAACAATGGCGACCGCGCGCAGGCCCCGGCGATAGGCATCCGTGAGGCTGGCACGGACGGCCTCTTCATCCAGCGGCGTGACGATGTTGCCCCGGGCATCCATGCGCTCGGGGACCTCGGCCACTTCTGTATAAAGCATTTCAGGCAGGCGGATGGCGCGTTCAAACAGTTTGGGGCGGTTCTGATAACCGATGCGCAGGGCATCACCGAATCCCTGTGTGATCAGCAGCAGAACCTTTTCGCCCGTCTTCTCAAGAAGGGCATTGGTGGCGACCGTGGTGCCCATCTTGACCACTTCGATCCGTTCGGCCGGCAGGGGGTCATCCGCCCTCAGCCCCATCAGGTCGCGGATACCCTGAATGGCGGCGTCTTCATATTGCCCGGGGTTCTCCGACAGCAGCTTGTGAGTGGCGAGTGAGCCATCAGGGCACCGGGCGACGATATCGGTAAAGGTACCGCCGCGGTCGATCCAGAAGCTCCAGCGTCCTTGCCGCATTTCGCTGACTTGATGGTTCCCGTTCATGCCTGTCCCTCATTTTCCGGCGGATTAGCTGATGCGTCATCCTATGACCATAAACACAAAATGCAAATAAATTATAGATATTTTGTATTTATGTGCTATTGTGCCATCGTTGATCCAAGCGGGCCGTGTCCTGGCCCGCAAACATGTGGGAGGTAATGATGAAAAAACTGGTTCTCGGGCTGCTGGCTGCCGCTGGTGCGGCGGCAATGGCGACCTCGGCCATGGCCGGAACGTCATGGGACATGCCGACGCCTTATGGCGACAGCAATTTTCACACCATCAACATCAAGCAGTTTGCCGCCGATGTCGAGAAGGCCACGGGCGGATCTCTGAAGATCAAGGTGCACAGCGGTGGTTCGCTGTTCAAGCATCCTGAAATCAAGAACGCCGTTCGTGGCGGCCAGGTGCCGATCGGCGAGTTTCTGCTCTCGCGCCTGGCGAATGAAAATGCGGTTTTCCAGGTCGATTCCATACCCTTCCTGGCCAGCGATTATCCCTCCGCCAAAAAATTGTGGGCGGCGTCACGCCCGAAGGTGGAGGAACTGTTGGGCAAGCAGGGGCTGAAGGTGCTGTTTTCCGTTCCCTGGCCGCCGCAGGGAATCTACTCGCGCAAGCCGGTCAATTCGCTCGATGATCTCAAGGGGGTGAAATTCCGCGCCTATAACAGCGCGACCGAACGTCTGGCCCAGCTTGCCGGGGCGGTGCCGACCCAGGTGGAGGTGCCGGATATTCCGCAGGCCTTTGCCACCGGCCGGGTCGATGCCATGATCACCTCGCCCTCCACGGGCGCCAACAGCAAGGCCTGGGATTTCGTCCAGTATTTCTATCACACCCAGGCATGGCTGCCGAAGAACATCGTGGTTGTCAATGCCAAGGCTTTCCGCCGCCTGTCCGATGCGGAGCAGGCCGCGGTGCTGAACGCGGCCAAGGCGGCCGAAAGCCGTGGCTGGGCCGCGAGCCAGGCTGAAACCGACGCCAAGATCGCCATTCTGAAGAAGAACGGCATGAAGGTGGAGATGCCTTCGCCGACGCTGAAGGCGCAGCTTGCCAAAATCGGCGAGCAGATGACCGCCGAATGGCTGCAGAAGGCGGGTGCTGATGGTGAGGCCATCATCAAGGCCTATCGTCAGTAAGCCGAACAACAGGCCGGCGGAAAAGTTCCGCCGGCCTTTTTGTTTTTTCGCCGCACCCGCCATGTTTCGCCGATGAGGGATGCCGGCGGCGGGCTGAGAGGTTTGTCATGCGTAAGATTCTGGATGCTCTGTACCGGGGCAGCGGCGCGCTGGCCGCGGTTTTTCTTCTGGCCATCTGCCTGATTGTTCTGGCGCAGGTCGGGGCGAATATCGCTTCCGCCGCCTACAAGGCCCTGACGGGAGAGGCCATTGGCCTTGTCATTCCCTCCTATGCGGAATTCGCCGGATTTTTTCTTGCCGCCTCGACCTTTCTTGGCCTGGCTTATGCGCTGAACGCTGGGGCGCATATCCGGGTGTCGCTGGTGATACAGAATTTTCATGGCCGAACCCGGCAACTGATCGAATTGTGGTGCGTGCTGATCGGTGCGGCATTTTCCGGCTATTTCGCCTGGTACACGGTGGGGCTGGTGATGGAATCCTATGAATTCGGCGACCTGTCCACGGGCATGGTGCCGGTGCCGCTGTGGATTGCGCAGGTGCCGATGGCGCTGGGGCTCATCATTCTGACCGTGGCGTTCATCGATTCATTTTTTACCCTGCTGGCCGGGCGCATGCCGCCTTATGCCCATGATGAGCAGGATGCGGCCGATGAGGCCGTTCTGCACGGGGAGTAGGGCCATGGCCGAACAACTGCCGCTTATTCTGTTTCTGGTTGCCGCCATGTTCGCTCTGCTTGCCAGCGGCGTCTGGGTGGCCTTGT
>CAYXDL010000175.1:0-5705 GCA_964463775.1 uncultured Hyphomicrobiales bacterium | reverse complement strand
TCACCTTGCCGTCATTGGGCAACGTGCCGGGGGGAACGAGCTCGACCTCGCCGCGCAGCTTGAACACCGCCTGCAGGGCGGCGCGTAAGGCATCGACATCCCAGGAATCGGGGTCGGCAGCCTCACAGCGCAGGACCATGCTGTCGCGATTGTCCTGGTTGTCGATCACCAGCCGGGCCTTGCCCAGCCCCTCATGACGGGCAAGGAATTCGGCCACCAGCCGCGGATGGACGAACATACCCTTGACCTTGGCCGACTGATCGGCACGGCCCATCCAGCCGCGCAGGCGCAGATTGGTGCGTCCGCAGGGGCTCTGCCCCGGCATGATCGCCGACAGATCGCCGGTGGCAAAGCGGATCAGCGGATAATCGGGGTTGAGAGTGGTCACCACCACTTCGCCGACCTCGCCTTCGGCCACCGGATCGCCGGTACCGGGGCGGACGATCTCCACGATCACGCCCTCATCGATGATCATGCCTTCGCGGGCCTCACTCTCATAGGCGATCAGGCCGAGATCGGCGGTACCGTAATTCTGCAGCACGCTGACACCGCGTTCCTCGAATTCCTGACGCAGAGACGGCGGCAAGGCCTCCCCGCCCACAAGGGCATGGGTCAGGGTGCTGACATCGGCCCCCAGTTCCCCGGCACGATCGAGAATGATCCTGAGAAAGGAGGGCGTTCCGGCATAAAAACGTGCACCGATACGCTGCAGGGCCTCGACCTGCAGATCCGTATTGCCGGTACCGGCGGGAAAGACCGGGCAACCGATCGCCCGCGCGGCGCTTTCCACCAGCATGCCCGCGGGCGTCATATGATAGGAGAAGGTATTATGAACGATATCTCCCGGCCGCGCCCCCGCCGCCCAGAGCGAACGGGCGAAGCGCCAGTAATCGGGACGCATGGTGTCGGGTTCGAAAATCGGGCCGGGCGACATGAAGATATGGGCCAGATCGGCGATTGGCGTGGCATTGAGGCCGCCGAGTGGCGAATCCTCCTTCTGGCGGTCAGCCAGATCGTATTTGCGCGTCACCGGCAGTTTCGCCAGATCCTCCAGCGAGGTGATCGCCCCGGCATCAACATCCTTCAGGGTTTCCGCAAAATACGGGGCACGGGCCTTGGCATGGGCGATCTGCTCACGCAGTGCCGTCAGTTGCGCCGCATGACGGCTTTCCATGTCACGGGTTTCAAGATCGTCGTAATAGGCAGCATGGCCCATGGCCGCATCCCCCAAAAGAATATCGCAGCAAACCGGAACGGACGGATAATTTCGTATCTTCAGGCCAGCCAGCGCTTGCGGCGGCGGTAATGCTTGGTGTCGCGGAAGCTGACCCGGTCGCCCGATCCGACACCGAGATAGAATTCCTTCACATCCTCGTTTTCGGACAGGGACTTGGCATCACCTTCCATGACCACGCGCCCGTTTTCGAGAATATAGCCCGCATTGGCATAGCGCAGGGCGACGGCGGCATTCTGCTCGGCAACGAGGAAGCTGACATTGCGCTCCTTGTTCAGCTTCGCGACAATCCCGAAGATTTCCTCGACAAGCTGCGGCGCCAGCCCCATCGACGGTTCATCCAGCAGAATCAGCGACGGGCGCGCCATCAGGGCCCGGCCGATCGCAACCATCTGCTGCTCACCGCCCGAGACATAACCGGCAAGCGATGTACGCCGTTCACGCAGGCGGGGGAAATAGGAATAGACCATTTCCAGATCCTGACTGATCTTTCTGCCCCCTTCCCTGCGGGTATAGGCACCGGTCAGCAGGTTTTCCTCGACCGTGAGATGCTCGAAGCAATGACGCCCCTCCATGACCTGCACGACACCACGCTTGACCAGCGCATCGGGGCTGAGATTATGCACTTCCTCGCCCTTGAACAGGATGCTGCCCTTGGTCACGTCGCCGCGTTCGGCCTTGAGCAGGTTGGAAATCGCCTTCATCGTGGTGGTCTTGCCCGCGCCATTCGCCCCCAGCAGGGCGACAATGCCACCCTCGGGGACCTCCAGCGACACCCCCTTGAGCACCAGGATGACATGATCGTAGATCACCTCGATATTGTTGATCTGCAAAAGAGGCGCTGTTTCGACGTCGCTCACGGTACGGCTCCACATTCCAATGGAAAAAAAACTGGTCGATATATTTCCGGTCGGGGCCGGAACGGCGGGGAGACCGCCGGGGGTGCCCGGGCGGGAGATCATCCCGCCCGGACGGATAGGATTACTTGCAGTCGCGCGGCGTAATGCCCTTTTCCTTGGCATACTGCGCAGCCGCTTCCTCGATCATCGGGCGAACCATATCACGGTCGGATTCCAGCCAGTCGGATGCCCAGACCCACTTCTTACCGTCCCATTTCTGGATGCGGATCTTACCGCCACCCACATGGTCCCTGCAGGAGATCTTCAGCGGGGCGATGAAGCCCTCGAAGCCGATTTCCTTGATCCGTTCGGCGGTCAGGTTCAGGTTCTCAAGACCCCACTGCACTTCCTCGCCGGTCAGCGGACGCTTGCCGAATTTCTCCTGAGCGGTACGGATCGCCTCAGCTTCCAGCATCGCGTTCAGAGCACCGCGGTTGTACAGCACCTGGCCGACATTCTCCTTCTTACCCTTGCCGTTGCCGGCATCATAGACATATTTCTTGATGTCCTTCAGGAAGGAGAAGTCAGCACCGGCACCATGGAAGGTACTGGCGGTATAGCCGGTTGCGCCCTTGCCGGCGGGCAGAACGTCCTACTCGGCGCCGGACCACCACACACCGACCATCTTGTCACGCGGGAAACGCACGGCGGCGGCTTCCTTGATGGCGGTGGAGTTCATGACGCCCCAGCCCCAGAGAACAACCCAGTCGGGCTTCAGGCGACGGCCGATCTGCAGCCAGGTAGCCTTCTGTTCCAGACCCGGATGCTGCACCGGAAATTCCGAGAACTTGTAGCCGTATTTGGCGGCCATCTTTTTCAGAATCGGGATCGGCTCCTTACCATAGGCCGAGTTATGGAAGACCAGGGCGATCTTCTTGCCCTTGAGCTTGTCATAGCCGCCTTCCTGACCGGCAATATACTTGATGATGGCGGTCGCATCGTCCCAATAGGTGGTCACCAGCGGGAACACATAAGGGAAGACCCGGCCATCACCGGCGGCGGTGCGGCCATAGCCCATGCTGATGATCGGAATCTTGTCCGCGGTCGCCTTTTCGATCAGGGCATAGGTAATGCCCGTGCTCATCGGGTTGAAGGCCGTCGCGCCCGTCGGGCCCTTGCCCTTCAGACGTTCATAGCATTCCACGCCTTTGGCCGTGTTGTAGCCGGTTTCGCATTCCTCAACCACCAGCTTGACGCCGTTGATGCCGCCATCACGGGCGTTGAGCATGTTGAAATAATCGGCGAAGCCGTTGGCCACGGGCGTACCGTTCGGCGAATAGGGGCCTGTACGGTAGACGAGGCTGGGAATGAACTGCTCATTCTCAGCCGCGACCGCCGAGGCCGCCATCGGCGCCGCCAGAAGCGCGGCCCCGGTCAACGCCAATGCCAGTTTTTTTAAACTCATGCTTTCTTCCTCCCTGCATGTAAGCTGCCGGCACCTCATATCCACCCGGCATGTGGAAACTGTAACTTTTGAAACTTTAGCACTGTGAACTGTTGGCTCCAACACCGGATATTACCCAAACCCTCAATAAGGGAACGGCCAGACGCGAAGCTTCTCTTTTGTAATCGTCCACAGGCGTGCCAGTCCATGGGGCTCCACGATCAGGAAAAAGATGATCAGGGCGCCGAAGATCATGAACTGCAGATGGGTGACCGTCTCGACCGAAATCTCGAAACCGAGCATCCGCGGGAAATTGTCGAGAAAGATCGGCAGCGTCAGAATGAAGGCCGCGCCGATAAACGAGCCCAGCACACTGCCGAGACCGCCGACAATCACCATGAACAGAATGTTGAAGGAAGTGGTGATGTCGAAGGCCGCCGCCTCCACCGAACCAAGATAGAGAAAGGCATACATGGCCCCGGCCACCCCGACCAGGAAGGATGACACGGCAAAGGCGGAGAGTTTGGTCGTCAGGGGCCTGAAGCCGATGATTTCGGCGGCGATATCCATGTCACGAATCGCCATCCAGCCCCGGCCGATATGCGAGCGCACGAGGTTTTTCGTCGCCAGGGCGAGAACTGAAACGATCACCAGCGTCAGCATGTATTTGGAGGCGGCCGTATCAATGGCAAAGCCGAAAATATCGATCGGCGGGGCGGAAATCACACCCGAGGGATCGTAATTGTAGAACCATGGATATTTCACCAGCAGCCACAGCAGGAAGAACTGCGCCGCCAGCGTTGCCACGGCAAGATAGAAGCCCTTGATGCGCAGGGACGGCACCCCGAAGACAATGCCCACCGCAGCCGAAATCAGGCCGGAGATCAGGAACACCACAATGATGTTCATCTCGGGAAAGGCGGTCGCGAACTTGTAGGCGGCAAAAGCGCCGACAGCCATGAAACCGCCGGTTCCCAGCGACAACTGCCCTGCATATCCCGTCAGCACATTCAGCCCCAGCGCCGCCAGGGACAGGATCAGAAACGGGGTCATGATGGTCTGCAGCCAGTAATCATTGGCCAGAGCGGGAATGGCGATGAAGGCAACGGCCAGAATAATCGCCATGCCGATGCGGTCCTGGGCCAGCGGAAAGATCGCCTGATCGGCCGCATAGGAGGTTTTGAACTGACCAGCTTCACGATAAAGCATGGATTTAGATCCTCTCGATAATCTTTTCGCCGAACAGCCCCTGAGGCCGGAACAGCAGGAAAATCATGGCAAGCATATAGGCGAACCAGTCCTCGATGGCGCCGCCGATGACGGGACCGAGATAAACCTCGGCCAGCTTCTCGCCCGCGCCGATCATCAGCCCGCCGACAATGGCGCCGGGAACCGAGGTGAAGCCGCCGAGAATGAGCACCGGCAGGGCCTTCAGCGCCACCAGCGACAGGCTGAACTGGACGCCGAGCTTGGCCCCCCACATGATGCCCGCGACCAGACCGACGATTCCGGCCACCGCCCAGACAATCATCCAGATGCTGCGCAGGGGAATCCCCACAGACATGGCCGCCTGATGATCATCGGCCACGGCGCGCAGGGCCCGGCCGACCTTGGTCTTGCTGAAGAATACGGCCAGCACGGCCACCAGGGCACCGGCGACGACGGCCGCGACCACGTCGAGCTCGTTGACGAAGATGTCATCTCCCAGCACCGAAGCGCCAAAGACGAAGGCATCCTGCGGCAGGCCGATATCGAGGCTGCGGATGTCGCTGCCCCAGATGGTCTGGCCGAACCCGTCGAGAAAATAGCTGATGCCGATGGTCGCCATGAACAGGCTGATGGCCTCCTGATTAACCAGATGGCTGAGCACCAGTCGTTCAATCAGATAGGCCAGCAGGATCATCACCGCAATCGTCAGGATCGCCGAGAGGGCGACCGGCACACCGAGATCGATGAAACCGACGAAAAACAGCGCCGCGAACAGCACCATAGCCCCCTGGGCGAAATTGAACACGCCAGAGGCCTTGAAAATCAGCACGAAGCCCAGCGCCACCAGCGAATACAGCACGCCCGTCAGCAGGCCGCCCGTCAGCACTTCAAGAAAAAATGCCATGATCTGTAGCCTCCCAGCTCAGTGACCGACGCCCAGATAGGCTTCGATGACTTCTTGATTGTTCTTCACTTCATC
>CAYXDL010000174.1:0-5709 GCA_964463775.1 uncultured Hyphomicrobiales bacterium | reverse complement strand
ACACGGCCGGATTTCTTGGCCGCCGCGGCCAGACCTTTCTTGCGCAGCCAGTCAACGGCGGCATCCATATTGCCGTCATTTTCCTGCAGCGCCTTTTTGCAGTCCATCATGCCCGCGCCGGTCTTGGTGCGGAGCTCCTTGACCATCGAAGCCGTGATTTCAGCCATGATTTCACCTGTAATAATTGAAATGACACCGTTTCCCCGGCCCTTGCGGCCGGGGATCGTGGTTGATCTGTTCTGCCGTCGCCTCAGGCCGCGGGGGTGGCTTCCGCTTCCTCACCGGCAGGGGCGGCATCAGCGGCCTCTGCGGCCTCTGCAGCGGCAGGGGCCGTCTCCTCACCGCCTTCGTCCGCCACGCCGTCGCCGGCCTCATCCCCGGGCAAAGCCTCGCCCGGCAGTTCTTCCTGCTCGCCAAGATCGAAACCGGCCGCCGCGGCCGAGGTTTCCAGCCCGTCGATAATGGCCTTTTCAAACAGGTCCAGATACAGGGCGATGGCACGCATGGCATCGTCATTGCCCGGCACCGGGAAATCGGCATCGGCGGGGTCGCAGTTGGTATCGACAATGGCGACCACCGGAATGTTCAGCTTGCGCGCTTCCTTGATCGCGATGCCTTCCTTGTTGGTGTCGATCACGATCATGATGTCAGGCAGACCGCCCATCTCGCGGATACCGCCGATGCCGCGTTCCAGCTTGTCGCGCTCACGTTCCAGATTCAGCAGTTCCTTCTTGGTCAGCCCCTGGGCCTGACCATCGGCGAGCATCTCATTCAGCTCGTTCAGGCGACGGATCGAATTGGAAATGGTCTTCCAGTTGGTCAGCGTGCCACCGAGCCAGCGGTGATTGACATAATACTGCGCACAGCGCTTGGCGGTTTCGGCGATCTGTTCGCTCGCCTGACGCTTGGTGCCGACAAACAGCACACGCCCGCCGCCGGCGACAACGTCGCGCACCTGCTGCAGGGCACGGTAAAGCATCGGCGCCGTCTGCTGCAGATCGATGATGTGAATGCCGTTGCGCTCGCCGAAAATATACGGCTTCATGCGCGGATTCCAGCGTGCGGTCTGATGTCCGAAATGAACGCCGGCTTCAAGAAGCTGACGGATGGTGAATGTCGGCATGGACATGTATCGTTCCTTTCTCCGGTTGAACCTCCGCGGGGTGTGGTCGCAATCCTCCGCCATGGCAGCAAAGCCACAGGCAGAAAGACAGAAACACCGGAACGCCTGACGGGGCTTTTCATCCGCCGGGCGCAAACCCGCGTGCGTTATGGGGCGGGTATTACCCTCTTATCGCCGCCGGATCAAGGGGGAGCGGATCACGATTTGCCTTCTTGGCGCATTTTCTGCAGCATTTCCTTATATTCAAGTCCCCAATCCCTGATCTTTCCGATCACCAGGGGAAACATCGCCTTATGCAGAACGTTCGGCATTTCAGCCGCCACCAACGGCATTTTTTCGGCGATACGGCTGCCCATGGGGGTTTCATAGAAGGCAATCAGCGCTTCGATTTCCTCGCGATCGTAATATTTCCGCATCACCGGCAGAACGCTTGCGATGGCCGCTTTGTAGAAAAATTCCTTATTTTCCTTAAACTTATTACCCAGAAAAGAAGCGAATTTCCTGACCTTTTCCTGAGGAAAACCTTTTCCTTTTTCCATCTCGCGGATGATGGAGGCGGTAATCAGATTACCGGTGCTTTCGACTTCGGAATAAATCGTCTCCTGCATATTCATGACATCGAGATAACGCATCAGCAGCGCATCCGACGGCTCCTCGGCCCGGGCCATGCCGGAAAAGGCCCCCGAAGCCACAGTGCCCGCCAGCAGGCCAACGGCAAACAGACGAGGAAAAAACCGCCTTGCCCCGGCAAACCATAATCTCTGCATGAAAAACGCCATGATACCGCCCTCATCGTTTGAAAAAATCTGTTATCAGAACCCACCGCCTTTTTCCGGATCCTGCTGCCGTTTCAGGATACGCCCGCTTCAGGATGTTCCTGTGGCCAACCGTATCAGCGCCCCGGGCGAAAAAGCACCGGGCGAAAGGCATTGGACAAAAGGGCACCGGGCGAAAGGGCACCGGGCGAAAGGGCATCCGGTTCCGGGGGAATCGTCAGCAGAGCATCAGGCAGGAGGCCGGCCGGACAAACGGATACCGGGCACAGACAAGCCCGCAGGACCAATGTCAGACGAGCTGTACATCCGCCACGCCCCGGACTGCCTTTATGGCCTGACACACCGCCGGTGAGATAGCATACCCCCCCTGCAGCTTCATTTCGACTTCCTTAGCCATATCATGCAGGCGGACAATCAGATGCACCTGACCACGCCCCTGCCCCGCCCCCTGAAGGATGGTGACCAGGCCGGGCAGGGCATCGGCGCTGCTGAGATGGACAAGCGCCCCGGCGGCGGCATCGGCGACATAGGTGTCGATTTCAATGATCCGCCGGGCCGTCAGGCGCAGGCGGTCCTCGTTCTGGCGCGGCTCGACAACGAAAACATAGCTCTGCCCCACCTCGATCATGTCGCGGGCGGCATCATAGACTTCGCTGAACAGGGCCACCTCGAACATGCCGCTGGCATCGGAGGCGGTAATGAAGGCGTAACGGGCCCCCTTGGCGCTGACCCGCTCCTGTTTACCCAGCACCGTACCCGCCAGACGGACCACATTGCCACCACTGCGTGAAGCTGTCAGATCAGCGAAACTGCGCACCCCCTTCTGGCGGAGCTGGCGGGCATAGGAATCCAGCGGATGGGCGGAAAGATAGAAGCCAATGGCCGCGAATTCCTCGGCCAGTTTTTCCGCCTCCGTCCATGGCGGAACGGTTTTCAACGGCGGTGGCGGCGCCATATCACCACCGGGGGCGCCGAACAGGCTGGATTGACTGCTCGCCTTTTCAGAAGCGACAAGCTGGCTGTAGCGGGAGAGTACCTCGATATTGTGCAGCACCTCCGCACGGTTGGGGTGCAGGCTGTCGAAGGCCCCGGCGCGGACCAGGTTTTCCATTTGCCGCTTGTTCAGCACCGCCGGATCGAGGCGGGCGGCAAAATCGAACAGGTCCCTGAACGGACCGTTGGCGCGGCGTTCGGCAACCACCGCGCGCATCGCCTCCCGGCCGACATTGCGGATGGCACTCAGCGCATAACGCACCTTGCCGTTCTCCGGCCCGTCCGGATATTCGACGGTGAAATCGACCTCGGAACGGTTGATGTCGGGGGGCAGAACCTCGGCCCCGATGCGCTGCAGATCCTGGCGGAAGGTATTCAGCTTGTCGGTGTTCGCCAGATCCAGCGACATGGTCGCGGCCAAAAATTCCACCGGATAATTGGCCTTCAGATAAGCGGTCTGCCAGGCGACCAGCGCATAAGCCGCGGCATGGGATTTGTTGAAACCGTAACCGGCGAATTTATTGACCAGATCGAAGATGTAATCGGCCTGTTTCTCCTCCACCCCCTTGTCAACGGCGCCACTGACGAAACGGACACGCTGGGCATCCATTTCCGCCTGAATTTTCTTGCCCATGGCCCGGCGCAGCAGATCGGCTTCGCCCAGCGTGTATCCGGCCAGAACCTGGGCAATCTGCATCACCTGCTCCTGATAGATGATGATGCCGTAGGTTTCCTTCAGGATATCCTCAAGCCAGGGGTGGAGGTAATCAGGCTTCTCCTCGCCATGTTTGGTGGCGATATATTTGGGAATATTGTCCATCGGCCCCGGACGGTACAGGGCCACCACGGCGATGATGTCGCCGAAATTGTCAGGCTTCAGATTGCACAGCACATCGCGCATGCCGGCGCTTTCAAGCTGGAACACCCCGACCGTTTCACCATGAGAGAGCATCTCATAGGTCTTGCGGTCATCCAGCGGAATGGCACTGAGATCGATCCGCTGCCCGCCGGGGCGCGCGGCAATCAGGCGCACGGCGCGATCCAGCACCGTCAGGGTCTTCAGGCCGAGAAAGTCGAATTTCACCAGCCCCGCCTTTTCGACGAATTTCATGTTGAGCTGGGTGACCGGCATGTCGGAACGCGGATCGCGGTATAACGGCACCAGTTCCACCAGCGGGCGGTCGCCGATCACCACCCCTGCCGCATGGGTCGAGGCATGACGGTAGAGCCCCTCGATCTTCATGGCCAGATCGATCATCCGTGCCGCATCCTCATCGCTGCGCTTCTCCTCGCGCAGGCGTTCCTCCATATTCATCGCCTCGGCGATGGTCACGGGTTTGCCGGGATTGTTCGGCACCAGCTTGCAGATGCGGTCCACCTGCGGAAACGGCATCTGCAATACACGGCCGACATCGCGCAATGCCGCGCGGGCCTGCAGCTTTCCGAAGGTGATGATCTGGGCCACCTGCTCATAGCCGTATTTCTCCTGCACATAGTGGATCACCTCGTCGCGGCGGTCCTGGCAGAAATCGATATCGAAATCGGGCATCGACACCCGTTCGGGATTGAGAAAACGCTCAAACAGCAGATTGAGGCGCAGCGGATCAAGATCGGTGATCGTCAAGGCCCAGGCGACCAGCGAACCGGCACCCGATCCGCGGCCCGGCCCGACAGGAATGCCGTGATTCTTCGCCCATTGGATAAAATCGGCAACGATGAGGAAATAGCCCGGAAAATCCATCCTGATGATGATGTCGAGCTCGTAATCCAGCCGCTCCCGATACGGGCGCGCCGCTTCCTCACGCGCGGCCGCATCCATGCCATCATCATAGACATGTTTCTGAAGGCGTTGTTCCAGACCGGCCTCTGCCATATGGCGCAGTTCTTCCGCCTCGCTGCGCCCCTCCCCCGAATCGAAACGCGGCAGAATAGGTGCCCGCGTCGGCGCCATATAGGCGCAGCGGCGCGCCACCACCAGCGTATTGGCCACCGCTTCGGGCAGATCGGCGAACAGCGCCGCCATTTCAGCACTGCTCTTGAAACGGTGTTCCGGCGTTACCCGGCGCCGGTCCTCGGATATGACATAGGCCCCCTCGGCCACGCAGAGCAGCGCGTCATGGGCATCATACATATCCTCATCCGGAAAATAGACGTCATTGGTGGCGATCAGCGGCAGATCGAAGTCATAGGCGAAATCGAGCAGATGCGGTTCCGCCTCGGCCTCCGCCGCCAGGCCATGACGCTGCAGCTCGATATAGAATCGGCCGGGAAAAATTGATGCCAGATGGCGGGTCAGATCCGCCGCCGCCGAACGGCGCGAGGCCAGCAACAACCGGTTGACCGCCCCGAGCGGCCCGCCACTGAGACAGATCAGCCCCTCTGCACATTTTTCCAGCATCTCCAGAGAGACATGGGGATCCTGATCCGGCGGCGTGTCCAGATAGGCGGCGGAGGAAAGCTTCATCAGGTTGCGGTAGCCCTGCTCGTTCTGCACCAGCAGTACCAGCGAGGGATAGGTGACATGCCCGCCTTCGCGCCCGCCCTCGATCCGGCCGGCATCGAAAGCGAGCTGACACCCCAATATCGGCTGAATGCCCTTTGCCGCCATGGTCTGAGAGAATTCGAGCACGCCGAACAGATTGTTGCTGTCGGTCACCGCCACGGCCGGCATGGCGGAACGGGCGCACAGATCGGGCAGATCGGCAATCCTGACCGCCCCTTCCGACAGGGAATAGGCGCTGTGAACACGAAGATGCACAAATTCGGCAACCGGCATGCCCGCCCCTCAATTCCGCCCGGCCATGACCGCCGGGAAAC
>CAYXDL010000173.1:0-5724 GCA_964463775.1 uncultured Hyphomicrobiales bacterium | reverse complement strand
CGCTATGCGAAAAGCATCGTCTCCAGCCGCGGGTGCCCCTATAGCTGCATCTATTGTTCGACCCGCCAGATGTGGAAGAAGTGGCGCGGACGGTCGGCCGGAAATGTCGTCGGGGAAATGCTTGCCCTGCATGAACGCTATGGCGCGGAGCAGGTTTATTTTTCCGACGATATCTTCATCGTCAACAAAAAGCGCCTGTCTGAAATGTGCCGGGCTCTCACCCCTCATGCCAGCCGTCTGAAATGGGGGTTCTCAACCCGGATGGAAACCCTGCATGATGATATGATTCCGGTACTGGCGGAAGCCGGGGTCAGCGGTATTTTCCTTGGCATCGAAAGCGGCTCCGACCGGGTGCTCGCCCAGATGGCACGGCGTTATACCCAGGCCCAGGTGATCGACAAGATCGACAGGCTGGCCGATCACGGTATCACCGCCTCGGC
The DNA here is from genome assembly GCA_964463775.1 of uncultured Hyphomicrobiales bacterium. Classification (GTDB taxonomy): domain Bacteria; phylum Pseudomonadota; class Alphaproteobacteria; order Minwuiales; family Minwuiaceae; genus JALXAG01. The sequence continues at coordinate 5,284 of CAYXDL010000173.1, read as the reverse complement.
CAGTTTCATCATCGGCCTGCCCTATGAAACCCGTGAGGATGTCGAACAGACCTTCGCCACCATGCGCCGGCTGCGCACGCATCGGGTGCTGCTGAACATTTTCACGCCCTTGTCCGGCACCGACAGCCTTGGCGCGCCGGAAGCCTTCGGCATCGAACTGCATGAAGGCTTCGACCCGGAGCGCGCCGTGGTCGGTCATGGCTATGTCCATTTCAACACGAAACATCTGAGCGCCGCAGACATCCGCCGCCTGTGGCTGGAAGGTCAGGCCATCGTTCTGGAGAAGGGACGCCAGCGCAATGCCTTCGAAACGGAAATGGAACAGAAACGCTACGGCATGATGGCCTGAGATCCCACAGGCCGGAACCGGGCGGACGGATCGCCCATATCCGCGCACGATCAAGTGATCGTTGTTCATTCGCCCCCTCAAACGGATGGGTCATAAACTTTCCCCATCATTCAGGGGAGAATGCAGATGAAGAAAACAACCATGGTTCTTTGGGCCTTGGCTGCAACAGCCATGGCCGGAACAGCCTATGCCGCAGGCAAACCCTTCGGCGGCAAGGATGATGTCGATTTTGGCAGACACCTGTGGAAAACTCTTGCCGCGGAACGCTTCGTCGGCCCGGACAGCCTCCACCCGCAGCCCTACGAAACCCCGCCGCCCCATGGCAATATTGTCGAGACCCTGTCCGGAAAGATCACCGTCAACGGTCGCAGGGCCCTGGTGATCGTCAAGAAGAACTTCGGCGAGCGTGGCGAGAACCGGGGCAAGACCTCCGTCGCCGATGTGGCCGGAAACCCGGACAAATGGATGACCTCGGTCACCGTGATGTTCAAGCGCGAGAAGGGCTATGATCCGGATAACCAGAACTGGTTCTGGGCCAAATACACCCCGTCCGGTACCCTGATGAAAAACCCAAAGGGCATGGCCTTGGCGGGGCGGGTGGCCAAGGGCACGGACAAAGCCTGCATCGCCTGCCATGTCGCCGCGCCGGGCGATGATTATGTTTACACGGACATCAATCTCGGCCGGTAATGCTGCCTGAGGCCATGCTCAGCGCTCGCCGCCGCCGGGTTCGGAGAACACCGGCTCCGGGCTGGTGGCGGGCTCGGGCACGGCGGTGATCTCCCGTATCTGACGGCGCCGGTAATGGCGGCGCGTGGGAAAGGTGCGCTTCATCGCCCGGAATGCCAGATCGTTCCCCGCCTGACCCTGTATACGCATCCCCGCCGCCGCGGCTTCCAGCCTGCGGATGCGCTCGATGGTGCCGGGATGGGTGGAAAACAGCGATGTCGTTGCCTTGCTGTCGGGCGGCGCGATTTCCAGCAGGTGACGGAAAAACGACGACGCCCCTGCCGGATCGTGGCCCGTGCCGGCGAACACCTTCAGGATATGGGCATCGGCATCGAATTCGCGCGGGCGCGAATAGCCGGTGGTCACCATATCGAACAGCGGATCGGCCAGCTTCTCAATCAGCGCATCGGTCATCATCTGACTGCCCGCCCCCTTGATCTGGGTGGAAAGCGCCGTGCGGGCCAGGGCGCTCAGCCCCTTGGTGAATTCCTTGGATTTCAGTTGCGCCAGCCCGTGGGAAAGCTCGGCATGGCCGATCTCGTGCGAAATCACCGCCGCCAGTTCGTCGGCACTTTCCGTATAGCGGATCAGCCCCTTGTTGACGGCGATCTTGCCGCCGGGCAGGGTCCATGCATTGACGCCGTTGTCATTGACAACCGTGATCTCCCATTTCAGGCGTGGGCGCCGGCTGGTCGAAAACAGCGGCGCGGCGAAATCACGCATCGCCTTCTGGATGCGCCGGTTGCGATAGACTCCGCCCGATTTCGCGACCAGTTTGGGATAAAGCGATTCCCCGATGCGGATTTCATCATCCTCATCCATGTCGAAACTGCTGAACAGGGATTCTCCGGCCGAGAACAGATTGCCGAGATCGAGGGAAAAACCGCCTTTATTGTCGCTTCCTCCGCCGATGGAAAAGGAAAACTGGGCCAGCGCCTGCGCCGGGCTCAGCGCCCCCAGCGCCACGCACGCCTTGATCAGGCTCCGCCGTGACAGGCTGTCCTTGCCTTTATCACTCATCGATCCATCCTCCTCTGCCGCCCGGCAACCGCCGGGTCATTTGCTCGTCATCGTGAACGTACGGTCCCAATCCGCCGGCGGGGGATCGGCGGCATAGATACCGCATCGCTCGGCATAAACCGCTGCCGCACCGTCACGCCCGGCGATCCGTGAGAACATCGCCCCGGCCTCGGCAAAGCGGCGGCGGTAATACAGTCCCAGCGCCGTGGCGAAAATCTCCAGATCGCGCCCCCTGTCCTCATCGATCCCGCCGTGGCGGGCGATCAGCTCGTAAACCCTGACGGGCCTGTTTCGCCCCTTGACCCGGAGCCGGTCCAACCGCCGTAATATATGAGTGGCACGCAAACGGCGCGCCGTTTCCTCGCCGACCATGATGAAGGTCCCATAGGTCTTGTTGGCCCCTTCAAGGCGGGAGGCCAGATTCACCGTATCCCCCGTCACCGTATAGTTCAGCCGCTTCAGCGAGCCCATATTGCCGACCACCGCCTCGCCCGAATTGATGCCGATACGCGTTTCCAGCACCGGCAGCCCCTGCGGACGGATAACCTCCTCATTGAAGCGCCGCAGCGCCGCCCGGGCATCGAGGGCGGCATCGGCGGCATGGCACTCGGCCATTTCATCGGCCAGGGGCGCGCCCCATACCGCCATCACCGCATCGCCGATAAACTTGTCGATATAACCTTTCCGCCCTTCGATGCACTCGCCGATGGTGGTGAAATAGCGATTGATGATATCCACAAGGCGCTCCGGCTCATCGCGCAGGGATTCGCTGATCGCCGTATAGCCGACAATATCGGAAAACCAGATGGTCACCTGGCGCCGCTCCCCCCCCAGGCGCAGCAGATCGGCCCGTTCCGCCAGGCTCTCCACCAGCGAGGGGGCGAGATAATGGCTGAAGGCATGGCGGATGCGCCGCTTGGCCCTGTCCTCGATGATGAAACGGAAGGCATAGATCAGGGCAAACAAAACCGGCGGCATGGCCAGCATCGGCACCAGTGGCAGCACCGCATTGGCAGAAAAGGCCATGGCTGACGCCATTGTCGCGCCGCCTGCCACCGCCATGCCCCCCAGAACGCCAGGAAAAGGAGACAAGGCAAAAAACAGGGCCGACAGGACGATCGCCTCTACCCCAAGCATTGCACTGACGGCAGGGGCGGAGGCCAGACGCAGCGCCCGCCGCCGCAACAGCGTATCGACGGCGGCGGCATGGAGAAAAACTCCCGGAATGCTGGCCCGTCCGATCAGGGCGCCGCCCTTTTGCGCACCGGGCGGCATGCAGCGGGCGGCATAGCGAAAGGCCCCGTTGCCCGGAACGAAACGGGTGGCCGCGATGCGCCGGTCCTCGATATCCAGCGCCGTGCCGACAATGACGACCTTGTCTTTGAAATGGCGACGGAAAAATGCCATGTCATTCTTTCCGGCACATCCATAGATATCGGCCAGCCCGTATGTGGGAATGGAGGGAGCGCCCCGCGAAAAGCGGATCAGAAAATCGTCACCCTGCCCGGTGGCCACGCCGGAACGGACCCGCCCGGCCAGGGCCACGGCGAAAGAGGAGACCGAGGTGCCGTCGCTCATGGCGAAGCGCACAGGGTACCGGCGGACCACCTCATCCGCATCCAGCAGCAGGTTGAGCGGGCTGAGATTCCCCTCCCCGCCAACGGCCGCGATCTGCCCGGAATAGGGACGGATGGGGCGGCTGGACAAACGGGCCTCGCCCAATATCAGCCGTCCCGACCGGCCAAGGCGGTACAATGCCTTGAGAAAAGGCTTGTCGAAACCGGGCAGGAGGCCCGGGCGGTCCAGCGATGTGGGATAGATCAGATCGAGGCCGAGAACCCGGGCCCCGCCACCTGCAAGCGCGTTCAGAACACGGGCCAACATCGGCGTCCAGGCCACCTTTGGTGTTTCTCTGAACGGCGGCGTGGCATAGGTTTCCTCGTCAATCACCACCACCGCGACGCGGGCATGCTCAGGCGGATAGGGATCCTTGCCGGTGAGGGCCTCCAGCGCCAGCAGAAGATCGATGCTCTGGCGATGGAGCAGGGAAAAGCCGGGCAACAGCGGCAAGGCAGCTGCCATCACGGCGAGAAACAGCAGAATGGCGCCCCGGCGAACCCGGCGCCGCCAGCCTCCCCCGCCGCTCCGGCTCATTGCCCGGCCTGCACCAACGTCACGACACGCGACAGGATGGTCCCGTCATCCTCCAGTTCCGGATCGATGGAAAATACCGCCCTGTACGTGGCCCCGTCGCCTGCGCGGACGCGGATCTCATACGGATATCCGACCTCCAGCGGCGGCGCCTTCTCCGGATATTGCAGGCGCGAACGCCTCACCTGCCCCTGCCACAGCACGGCGGGGGGATCCTCATCCAGACTGACGATGCTGATCTCCGCCGGGCCTTGCCCCGGCCATTTGAACAGAGGCCGCATGGCGATCACCACCTGCTCGCTCCAATCCTCACCGAAGGTGGAATTGATCCGGGCCACGGCGGCCCCGGCCTCGCGATTTTCGGCTGTCACCTGCAGTTGTGCCGTGGCGCAGGGCTTGGCGATATGCTCCAGCCGCCCGCCGCGCACGCTGCTTTTCGGCCGGGCAACCGTCACCATCCCGCCGGTGATTTTCTCCACCGCACAGCCGTCGAGAAATGTCAGGGTCAGACGACCCTTTTTGCCCAGATCGATCTGCTGTCCGGCCCGGACATAATCCAGAAATTCAACCCCCGCATCCGGGGCGTTTTCCACCGCCTCGACCAATGCGACAGGGGACTGGCCCTGCGCCCGCACCATGCCGGACGGTGTCACTACAAGCAGGGCAAGAAGCATTACCCATCGTGCCCCGCGGCCCGTGAATGCGCGTTGCATCATCTCCTCCCGTCTCTCTTCCCCTGAAAAGGAAGTTTATCATTTTTCACGCAAAACGCGAAAACACGAAAAGAGACAGAAAGAACAGGGCCGCCATGCTGACACATGACGACCCGGATAAAGAGAAATCAAAAGGCTTGCCTGTATTCAGCCCCAGGCCAGTTCGCCCTGGCTTTCACGGCATTTGGAGCCCAGGCCCAACGGATCGCGGGCAATGCGTAACACGGCGGCGCGCAGCTTTTCATAGGCCTTGTGCTCGATCTGACGTACCCGCTCCTTGGTGATGCCGAGCCGCCCGCCCAACTCCTCCAGGGTGACGCGC
>CAYXDL010000172.1:0-5732 GCA_964463775.1 uncultured Hyphomicrobiales bacterium | reverse complement strand
GCCTGCGCGGTTGTGACGAGCACAGGATCGCGTTCTCACATCACGCACCCGCGCAGCCTGATATGACGCCAAGGACATCATACCCCGCCTGACCGGCCCCGCATTTCACATGATTTCAGCTTTGCGTGAAGGGGCTTTCTTCTCCACCCCACAGAACCGCGCAAGATGCGACAAACTCGCCGAGAGCTTCCTTAGAATGCTCTAGCCCACCGCCATCAATACTGGCTCAAATTTGTCCACAGGGACTATTCTATCGTCACTGCTGTTGTCTTCGGCTGCTGTAAAGACATAAGTCTTATGTTTGGATTTGTCTTCCAGCCCCCAAATGATGCACTCGAACCCGGCAACTCGGTGTAGCTGTTTGACAGATCTCCCCCGCCATCCAATGGATTTATTAAGTCATCTTTGACAATCACAGCAACCGGTATGTCGCTTTCAAAATACACGGTTACATCGTCTGCACCTCTAGGCTCGTTCAGTCCCCCGCTGCATCTCTATCATAGCGATCGAATCTGAATGGTAGTGCTTCCTGCATAGAGTACTATGTTGTAAGGACGGGGCTAGGACAGGCAGCCAACGCCGCACCTTAGGGGAGGGAGGAAATGAACCGATTGACCATACGTTTACTCGCCACGATCCTGTTCTTGATCTTGCCCGCAGTTTCCCAAAGCGCGGACTGGTCACAGTGGGAACGGGAAAACGCAGTCGCCAGAGAACGGGACTGGCTAGTGATTCGTCAACCGGGTAAAGGCTTCTGCTACCTCAAGCAATCCTATAACAACGATCCGTCGAAAATGGAAATGACTGTGAGAAGAAGTGGGGTTCCTGCGATCATCACGCCGTTCTTTCGGGGCATTCAAGGTAGCATTAGGTACCAGGTGGACGATAGCCCACCCCGCGAGATACCACCCTCGCGGATCGAACACTCAAAATTGATAGAGCTACCGCGCGACTTGGTGCCAGCGTTGAAAGCAGGACGGCAGTTGATCGTTCATGTAACGCCCGTTGGCGAACGACCCCGCGCTCAAGCGTTCAGCCTGTTGGGGTTCACGGCTGCCGTCCGGTGGCTGGACCGGAAGGAGTGCCAATTCAAAGGATCGAAGGAGGCCACTGGCGCAGGTGGCAGCACTGCCCTTGACGTTCGGCTCGAACGCATGACTGGGGGCAAGGCTCAGATTGTCGGCAAGACGAACCTTCCAAATGGAATGCAACTACTGCTCGGACTCAGCGAGCCGTCTGCCAACTACTTCGCTCAGGACAAGGTGTCCGTCTTGAATGGCACTTTCAGAAGTACCGCATTCAGCAACCGGGGCGCTGCCCTTCCACCGGGAACCTACGAGGTATCCGTATCCTCGCCATTGCCGCTCCTGCAGCCCGCGTCGGTCAGGTTCGCGCTTGGTCAAAACGGCGAACGTCTGAGCGGCCCTGCAGTAATCGAAGAAAACGGCAGAAAGCGGATAGACTGGACCGTGCAACGTCAGCTTCAGTAGTACCAGAATCGGAAAACCCGACATTGGCCAGCCAAGTCGAAGCGGCAAACTAGGACTGGACTCTGCCGCGCTCACTCAACCAAGAGCGAAAAAGTTTGGCGCGCGGTATGTTCAGATGCACCCGGTATGGCATTGAGGGAGGCGATCAGGCACGAATAGGAAACACCGTTACCCCCATTAAGTGGGAAGAGCCAGATTAAATCATTGATTTATTGAAATTCCGGGAAGATGGCGTCCCCTAGGGGAATCGAACCCCTGTTTCCAGCGTGAGAGGCTGGCGTCCTGACCGCTAGACGAAGGGGACGCTGTGCGCCTTTCATACGCCGGCAGGCCCCGTCGGTCAAGCGCTGTTCGCAGCCGGAAACATTCACATTGATTTCCTCACAACACCCGGTGGCCCGCCATTGCCGGACATGCCATGAAAAAGGGCGGCCACGATGGCGCGGCCGCCCCCTCATCTCTTTTCATTCCGCTTTGCGTTACTGGCCGTTGCGCATGACGAAAACCGATTGTTTCGCATGGCGCACCACCCGCGCGGCATTGGGGCCGAGCAGATAATCGCGCAGTTCGGGCCTGTGGGCCATCATCACGATCAGGTCGGCCTGCATGGCATCGGCAGCATGCAGGATCTCCTCATAGATCGTGCCGTGGCTGACCAGAAGATGAGGCTCCACCCCGCCGAGATCGACTTTCGCGATCGTTTCGGCCAGGGCTTTCTTGGCCTCCTCTATGGCGCGGCGCTCGAAATCCTCCGGGAAAAATCCGCCGACAATCGCCATGCCAAAAGGCGGCACGACATTGAGCACATGCAGCTTCGCCCCGTGATTGCGGGCCAGTTCCGCCGCCAGCGGCAGCGGCCCCTCCCAGGAGCTCGGCTGCGCCAGATCAATGGGTACGAGAATGGATTTGAACATGTCTCCCTCCCTCAGGCCGTGGCCGCACGGCGGCGGCGCTGCAGCAGAACGATCAGCCCCAGCAGGATGAAGGCGGGAATATAGAAGACTTCCTTCGCCATCCTCTCCCTCGGCCAGGCCACCTGAACGATCTGCACCGGATCATCGCCATAGAAATCGAACTTGCGTCCGATACCCTCGAAGGCGCTGCCGGGAAGCGGCTCCTCCATCCTGGCTGTGTCGCCATCAAGCGACACCTCGATACCGCTGACATCGAGTACGTCACCCTGAAGGCGGATGTCCTTCACCGGCACGGCAATGACCACTGAGGATGTCTCATCCGGATTGTTGAAATCGGGGCCTTCGATCCTCAGGCGCAGCTCTCCTTCCGTGCCGCCGTTCTTCACGATATCGAAGATCGCCGCGCCCGGCTTTTCGATATAGGGCGACTCGAGACGATCCAGCCAGAAACCGGGACGGAACAGGGTAAAGGCCACAAGCAGCAGCGCCACGGTTTCCCATATCCGGTTGCGGGTCAGCATGTATTGCTGTGTCGCCGAAGCGAAGGACAGCATGGCAATGACCGCGACAATGAAGACGAACACCGCCTTTACCGGGGATACGTTGATCAGCAGCAGTTCCGTATTGAACAGGAACATGAAGGGCAGCAGGGCGGTACGGATGTCGTACATGAAGCCCTGAATGCCGGTCTTGATCGGATCGCCGCCGGAGATCGCTGCCGCGGCAAAGGCCGCCAGCCCCACAGGCGGTGTGTCATCGGCCAGAATGCCGAAATAGAACACGAACAGGTGCACCGCGATCAGTGGCACGATCAGGCCGCTTTTCGCCCCCAGCGCCACGATCACCGGCGCCATCAGCGAGGAGACAACGATATAATTCGCCGTTGTCGGCAGTCCCATGCCCAGAATCAGGCTCATCACCGCCACCAGCAGCAGCATGACCATCAGATTGCCGCCGGAGAGGAACTCAACGAATTCCCCGACCACCTGATGGGCACCGGTCAGGGAGATGGTGCCGACAATGATGCCTGCCGCACCCGTGGCGACGGCAATGCCGATCATGTTGCGTGCCCCGCCGAGCATGCCTTCGAACCATTCATGAACCCCGCGCATGAAACGGGCGGCAAATTCCCCCTCCCCGCGGAAGAAGGCCTTGATCGGATGCTGGGTCAGCGCCACCACGGACATGGCCATCGTACCCCAGAACGCCGCCAGCGCCGGCGAAAGGCGTTCGATCATGATCGACCAGATCAGGATCACGATCGGCAGCAGGAAATACAGCCCCGTGATCGCCGTCGCCCCGGCCGGGGGCAGTTCGACGATGGGATCGTCCGGATCATCCACCTTCAGATCGGGATGGCGGGATGCCAGATACAGCAGGATCAGATACATGACCGAGCACAGAATGACGACGGTCAGAAACGCCATGTCCGGCGCCACGGCCTTTATCCAGCCAAGTCCGTAATAGACCCCTATGCCGAGGAAGGAAATGCCGATAAAGCCACTCAGCACCCCGATGACCTTGGAGGCCAGCGTCATGGTGGTGGAAGGCTTGGACAGTCCCTTGAGGTCGAGCTTCAGTGCCTCAAGATGCACGATGTAAACCAGCGCAATATAGGAAACCAGCGCCGGAATCAGCGCATGCTTGATAATATCCGTATAAGGCGTGCCGGTGAATTCGGAAATCAGAAAGGCCGCCGCCCCCATGACCGGCGGGGTAAGCTGGCCGTTGGTGGAGGATGCCACCTCGACCGCACCCGCCTTTTCCGGCGGAAAGCCGGTTTTCTTCATCAGCGGAATGGTGAACGTTCCTGTGGTCACCGTATTGGCGATGGAGGAGCCGGAATAAAGCCCGCTCATGGCTGAGGCGATCACCGCCGCCTTGGCCGGTCCGCCACGCAGATGGCCGATCAGCGCAAAGGCGATCTTGATGAAATAATTGCCGGCACCCGCCTTTTCCAGAATCGAGCCGAACAGAACGAACAGAAAGATCATCGACGAGGACACCCCGAGCGCCACGCCGAACACACCTTCGGTCTGCATCCAGTAATGCCACATGGCCTTGCCGAGAGAAGCGCCCTTCCAGCGCACCACATCCGGCAGAAACTCGGAGGAACCGAAGAAGACATACAACACGAACACACCGGCGACGATAATCAGCGGCAGGCCGAGAGAGCGGAACACCGCCACGCCGAGCATGAGCATGCCCAGGGCGGAGAAGAACAGATCCGTGGTTGTCGGCAAGCCGGCGCGATCGGCGATCTGCAGTTTGAACACCAGCAGATACATGACCGAGGCCACGCCAAGAAGGCCGAGCACCCAGTCATACCAGGGAATGTATTTGCGCGGGCTGCTCTTCAGCAACGGATACGCCATCGCCGCCAGCATCAGCGCAAAGGACAGATGAAAGAGCCGGACCTCTGAGTTGTTAAGGATGACATTGATCCCCAACAGATCCGTCAGCCAGTAGGGCACGCTCGATGCTGAATAAAGTTGAAAAACCGACCACAGAAAAGCGATCGTTGTAAAGGTTTTTCCCTGCCAGCCGCTGGGGCTGCGGGCACCGGTATCGACCTGGGCGACCAACTCGTCCACATTATCGACGGTCAGCTTTTTATCCGCCATTCCGTTTCTCTCCCTGACTTTCAGCCCTGCCGCCTGCTGCCAGTCTTCCGCTGGCTCTACTGTAGGAAAAAGGCGCGGCGGTCATCCCGCCGCGCCTTCCTGGGCCGGATTACATCCAGCCACGTTCCTTGTAATATTTGATCGCACCGCGATGCAGCGGCGCGGACAGGCTGTCCCTGATCATTTCCTCGGGCTTCAGGTTCTTGAAGGCCGGATGCAGCTTCTTGAAGGTATCGAAGTTATCGAACACGGCCTTGACCACCGTATAGACGACATCCTCAGGCACATCGGCACTGGTCACGAAGGTCGCGCCAACACCGAAGGTGCGGATGTCCTCCTTGTTGTTGTAGGTTCCGGCCGGAATGATTGCCTTGCGGTAATACGGGCGTTCGGCAACCAGCTTGTCAATCGCCGGACCTTCGGCATTGACCAGGTGAGAGGCGCAGGTTGCAAGGGTTTCCTGCACGAGGGCGGAGGGATGACCCACCAGCCAGAAATAGGCATCGATCTTGCCGTCACACAGCGCCTGGCCGGTTTCGGCCGATTTCAGCTCCGCCGCCAGCTTCAGATCGCTGCGCTTCCAGCCCAGCGCCTTTTCGATCACTTCCCAGGTGCCGCGCGTGCCCGAACCCGGGTTGCCGATGTTCAGCCGCTTGCCCTTCAGATCGGTGATGTTCTTCACCCCGGAATCGTCACGGGCGATA
>CAYXDL010000171.1:0-5737 GCA_964463775.1 uncultured Hyphomicrobiales bacterium | reverse complement strand
CGGGGCGAAGATCATGATGCGTCAGTCCGTCTGCCGGGACGGACAACCCCTCGCCACGCTGGATCTGACCCTGGCCTGTCTGCGTCTCGATGGCCGCCCGGTGCGCATTCCGCCGCCGGTGCGTGCCTTAATTACGCCACCCTCCGCTGATAACGGGTTCTGACTATGGAAAACAGTACATTGATAGCGACCGAGCTTGCCGGATCGGTAAGCGGTGATTTGTCGATATGGGGCTTGTTCCTGCGGGCCGACCCCGTGGTCAAGGCGGTTATTTTTGCTCTTCTGGCGGCGTCCTTCTGGTCCTGGGCGGTGATTTTCGAGAAGATCCTGCGCATCAAGAAGGTGCGTCGCCAGGCCGATCAGTTCGAGGCGGCATTCTGGTCCTCCGACAGCCTGGAGGATCTCTATGACGGCATGAGTGCCAAGCTCGATCATCCCATGGCCATGCTGTTCGCCAATGCCATGCGCGAATGGCGCCGCTCGGCCGAGCGCGGATTGCACAAGGCCGGGGTCCATGCCGGTCTGCAGGCGCGGATCGAGCAGGTCATGCGCATCACCATCGACCGCGAGATGGAGCGCCTGGAACGCTATATCGGCTTTCTGGCGACCGTCGGCTCGACAGCTCCTTTTGTCGGCCTGTTCGGCACGGTATGGGGGATCATGAATTCCTTCCAGTCGATTGCGGCCACCAAGGACACCAGCCTGGCCGTCGTCGCTCCGGGGATCGCCGAGGCCCTGTTCGCCACGGCGCTGGGGCTGGTGGCGGCGATCCCGGCGGTGATCGCCTATAACAAGTTCTCCGCCGATCTGGGCCGCTATGCCCTGCGTCTTGAGGGTTTCGCCACCGAGTTCGCGGCGATCATGTCCCGCCAGCTTGAGGAAGGGGGTGAGTGATGGGGGCCTCCCTGCGTGGCGGCCGTCCGCGTGACCGTGCCCACCGCTATGCGCAGATGGCCGAAATCAATGTCACGCCTTTCGTCGATGTCATGCTGGTGCTGCTGATCGTTTTCATGGTTACGGCACCGTTGCTGACTGTCGGCGTGCCTGTCGATTTGCCGAAAACCAAGGCTGCCGCCCTGCCCGGCAATGATGAGCCGCTGGCCATTACCATCGACCGCGAAGGGCGCGTATTCGTTCAGGAAACGCCTGTTGAACTCGACGGGCTGGTGGCGAAGCTGCGCGCGATTACCGCCCAGACGCCGGATAAGCGCATCTTCATCCGTGCCGATGGCGCAATCGATTACGGGCGGGTGATGAAGGTCATGGGCACGATCAATGCCGCAGGTTTCCGCAGGGTGGCGTTGGTGACGGCACCGGTCCGTAAATGATTGCAAACGGGATTTGAGCGGCCGTGGAACGAAATGCCCTGGTCTTTTCGGCATTGCTGCATGGCGGGCTTCTGGCTCTGCTGATATTCGGCATGCCTGATTTCGGCGAAAAGCGTTTCCCCGATCCGGTTGTGGTAGATCTGGTGATGGCGCCGGTGGCGGAAAAGACCAATCCACAATCGCAACCGAAAGCGGAAAAACCCGAAGAGAAGCCGGAACCGAAGCCGGAGCCAAAACCTGAGCCGGAACCAAAGCCCGAACCCAAACCCGAACCGAAGCCTGAACCCGCGCCGGCACCGGCCGTGCAGCGGGATGCGCCGCCGCCCGTTCCCGACATCGAGCCGGAACCAGCGCCGGAAGCCAAGGTCGAACCGGCCCCCGAACCGGTGCCGGAACCCGAACCGGCCCCCAAGCCGGAACCGGTAAAGAAAATTGCAAAGGTGAAGGTGCCGCCAACGCCGCTGCACCGGCCGAAAATTCGCCCGAAGAAGAAAATCGTCCTCAAGGCACCACCGAAACCGAAGCAGGTGGAAAAGGCCAAAAAACCGAAACTGGACGTCAATCGACTGGCGGCGTTACTGGACAAGAAGCTGAAGCAGCGTCAAAAAAGCGTGAAGCCGGCGGAAAAGGTAAGGAAACCCGTCCGCAAGCAGGCCGAGGCTGCCACGAAAAAGCCCACAATCGGTGCGACAACCATGTCGATCAGCGAACGTGAAAGGCTGCGTCGCCATATCGCACGCAACTGGAACCCCAATATGGGCGCGCCGGGAGCGGAGGAAATGATGGTCAGAATCAGGATATTCCTGAAGCCGGACGGCACGCTGCGCCGGGAACCGCAGATCATCGAAGAATACCGCGCGGGGCAGAGTGAGGAGGTTTTCCGCCCCTTTGCCGACAGTGCGATGAGGGCTATCCGCAAAAGTGTGCCTTTGCCGGTGCCGCTGAACAAGTATGATGCATGGCGTGAGATCGAGTTCACGTTCAATCTGAAGGATATGCTGGGATGATGGAATGGGAGCAGGCAATATGAGATCAATGCGCATCGTGGCATTCATGGCCGTCATGCTGCTGGGTGCGCTGGCGGCCTTGCCCGCCGGTGCCGTGCTGAAGATCGACATCAATCAGGGCAGTGTCGAACCCCTGCCGATCGCCATCAGTCCGCTATACGGAAAAACGGCGGCGGAAGCCTCCATGGGCAAGGATATCGCCCAGGTCATTTCCGCGGATCTGGAGCGTTCCGGCCTGTTCCGTCCGATCGATTCCAAGGCCTTCATTCAGAAGGCTGCCGAGATGCGCATCCAGCCCCGTTTCGGCGACTGGCGCATCATCAACGCCCAGGCACTGGTAACCGGTCAGGTCGAGATACTGGCCGATGGCCGCCTGCGCACGGAATTCCGTCTTTGGGATGTCTATGCCGGCCAGCAGCTTGTCGGGCTGCAGTATTTCACTTCGCCCGACAACTGGCGCCGCATCGCCCATATCATCGCCGATGCGGTATATAAGCGCCTGACGGGCGAGGAAGGCTATTTCGACAGCCGCATTGTCTATGTTTCGGAATCCGGACCGCCGGACCGCCGGATCAAGCGTCTGGCGATCATGGATCAGGACGGCTTCAATCACCGTTTTCTGACCGATGGCAGCAATCTGGTGCTGACGCCGCGTTTCTCGCCGACGCAGCAGGTCATCACCTACATGTCGTATTTCAACAATCAGCCCCGGGTCTATCTGTTCAACATCGATACGGGGCGTCAGGAAATTCTGGGTGATTTTCCGGGCATGACCTTTGCCCCGCGTTTTTCGAGCGATGGTGAGAAGGTGATCTTCTCCATGGCGCGCAACGGTAACTCGGATCTCTATGTCATGGATCTGCGCACGCGTCTGACCCGGCGTCTGACGACCAATCCGGCGATCGACACCTCGCCCAGTTTTTCGCCCGACGGAAAATATATCACCTTCAACTCCGACCGCGGCGGCAGCCAGCAACTCTATGTCATGAATGCCGACGGTACCGGCATTCACCGTATCAGTTTCGGTGAGGGGCGCTATGCCACGCCGGTCTGGTCGCCGCGGGGTGATCTGATCGCGTTCACGAAAATTCTGCGCGGACGTTTTCACATTGGCGTGATGCGCCCTGATGGCAGCGGCGAGCGCCTGCTGACCGAGAGCTTTCTCGACGAGGGGCCGACCTGGTCGCCCAATGGCCGGGTGCTCATGTTTTTCCGCCAGATTCCCGGTAAGGGAAAGGATGAGTACGGGCGGGTCAGCATCTGGTCGGTGGATCTGACCGGTTACAATCTGAGGGAGATTGTGACGCCTCTGGAGGCTTCGGACCCGGCCTGGTCGCCCTTGTCCCTCTTGAATCGTTAGGAATAGGCTTATATAGTCCCACAAGCCTATGTACAACGAAGGCAGAGTGCAGCATTTTAAGGCTGTTGCCCCGTTGGACGGGACAAGATTAAGGGATTTGGTTGTTGAGGCGGGCAGCCGGTCTTGGAGTTGAATTATTATTTCGAGGATTGGCGGAAGGGGAGTGCACTTATGCGCCAGATTAAGTCAGGCATGAAGGTCGCAGGCGCCGTTGCTGCATTGGTTCTGCTTTCGGCCTGTGCCGAAACACCAAAAGAGGATGCGAACGCATCGGCCAGCGGGGGGGCTCAGGCACAACAGCCGGCGGCCAGCAGCCAGCAGCCCGTGGCATCGTCCGAAGCATCAACGGCCGTTCAGGCGCCGAAGGTCGTGCCGGGCAGCCAGGAGGATCTGGTTCTGAATGTCGGCGACCGGGTCTTTTTCGACTTTGATCGTTATGACCTCAAGCCCGAAGCCCGTGCGACGCTGGAACGTCAGGCGGCGTGGCTGAAGGCCAATCCCGGGGTCAAGGTCGTGATCGAGGGGCATTGTGATGAACGCGGCACCCGCGAATACAATCTGGCTCTGGGTGAACGCCGTGCCAATGCGGCACGGGAATATCTGATCAGCCTCGGCGTCGATCCGAACCGGATGACCACGATTTCCTATGGCAAGGAACGCCCGGTGGCGTTCGGCCATAATGAGGCCGCCTGGGCACAGAACCGTCGTGCCGTGATGGTCGTGACCAACGGCTGATCTGACCTGGCCACATCCGGGGCCCTGACCGGCCATCACCGGAGCGGAATTCAGGCCCACCCCTCATATGTGACGGGTGGGCCTTTTCGTGCCGGAAACCTGGCCTTTATGGCAGGAGCGGCGCATATTGTGCCGGAAATGGCCAAAATTCGGTCGAAAAATATCTTTAGGGTTCCGCCTTGAGCAGGATATCCTGCACTGGCCTGATCGCGGATCTTTGAGCTACAGGGATATAAGGGTTATGCGCTTGACGACAGACATGCTGCTCAATTCGTTATGGCAAAGGCTGCGCCCTGGCCATCGCGGACCGGCCCGTATGCCGGCCCTGATCCTTTATGGTGGCGCCGCTTTCATTCTGGCCATTGCTTTTATGGGCGCGATCGGGGCTCAGGCGCAGAGCAGCGGTGAGATGCAGGCTCTGATCAACCGGCTTGATCTGATACAGCGCGATCTCAACACCCTGCAGAAGCAGTTCTATCGTGGGGAGAAGCCGACGCCTCCGGCGGGTGGGGGCGCTGTTTCACCTGCCGGGGCCGGAAATGAGAACGCTGTGGCGTTGCTGACCGTGCGCATCAATGCGCTGGAGCAGGAGTTGCGCAAGCTGACCGGCCAGCTTGAAGAGGTGCAGTTCCGCATGAATAGCGTCACCCGTCGTCTTGACAAGCTGGTCGAGGATATCGATTTCCGCCTGACCGGTATCGAAAAGCGGCTGGAAGAACGTTCTGCGGCGGAAAAAACCCAGGAAGCGGCCCCCTCCCCAACGGCGGAGGCCGCATCTGAGCCCCCGGCTTCCGCGGGGCAGCCGGAACCCTCTGCCGCCAATGAAGCCCGCCCGCCCCTGAGGGCTGATCTGGCCCCCAAGGTTCTGGGCACGATCCGGCCGGAGGATCTGAAGAAGGTTGACAGGCCGTCCGCCGCCGAGGGTGAGGGGACAGCCGCTCCCGCAGTACCTGCCGCTTCCGGGGCCTCACCTGCCACCACCAGCGGTGGGGAGGATCCGAAACAGACATATCAGGCGGCTTTCTCCATTCTCAAACGTGGTGATTTCCCTGCGGCCGAGCAGGCTTTCCGGGAATTTCTTTCCCGCTATCCCGATCACACCCTTTCCGCCAATGCCCAGTATTGGCTGGGGGAAACCTTCTATGTACGCAAGGATTACGACAATGCGGCAGCGGCCTTCCTGCAGGGCTATCAGAAATATCCGAAATCGGCCAAAGGGCCTGATTTCCTGCTGAAGCTGGGCATGTCGCTGCGCCGTTCCGGCAGCAATGAGGAGGCCTGCGCCGCCTTTGCCGAACTGTCGGACA
>CAYXDL010000170.1:0-5754 GCA_964463775.1 uncultured Hyphomicrobiales bacterium | reverse complement strand
GCGCCGAGGAGGCCTGCGCTCCCTGAAACAGAATGGTGGCATAGTTTTCAAGAAACTGATCGCCCGGCCACAGAGGAGCGATACCGCCGAGAAGATCGGTGGCATCCATGGTCGAGATCACGAAGGCGATCCATACCGGCAGGGCGACGATGGCAACACCCAGAATCATGACCAGATGCGACAGCGCACTCAGAAAGGGTCTGTTCTCAACCATCAGTAGGCCACCTTTCTTTCCACATATTTGAACTGGATGATGGTCAGGGCGATGACGATGATCATCAGGATGACCGACTGTGCCGCCGAACCGCCGAGATCCAGCCCGATAAAGCCATCATTGAACACCTTGTAGACGAGAATCTCGGTCGCCTTGGCCGGGCCGCCCTGAGTGGTGGCATGAATGACCGCGAAGGTATCGAAGAATGCATAAACCAGATTGACGACCAGCAGGAAAAAGGTCGTCGGCGAGAGTAGCGGAAAGACAATGCTCCAGAAACGGCGGAAGGGGCCGGCGCCGTCGATCGCCGCCGCCTCGATCAGGGAGCGCGGCACCGCCTGCAGCCCGGCCAGAAAAAAGACGAAATTATAGCTGATCTGTTTCCATGCGGCGGCAATGACCACCAGAAGGAAAGCCTGATCCCCGTCCAGATAGTGATTCCAGCTGATCCCCACCTTGCCGAGCAGAAAGCTGATGATGCCAATGGTCGGATTGAACATCATGAACCACAGCACCCCCGCCAGGGCGGGGGCCACCGCATAGGGCCAGATCAGCATGGTCTTGTAGACGGATTCGCCCTTGATCACGCGGTCCGCCATCACCGCCAGCAGCAGTGAGAAACTCATGGCCAGGGCGGCGGTCGAAAAACTGAAAACAATCGTGCGGTAAAAAGTCTGCAGATAGGTCGGGTCGGCGAAGAGTTCCTTATAATTGTCGAACCAGACGAATTCCGTCGACAAACCGAAGGCATCCTCGACCAGTACGGACTGCACCACCGCCTGCCCCGCGGGCCAGATGAAGAATATCACGGTGATGACAATCTGCGGCGCCACCAGCAGGTAAGGCAGATAGCGATGGCTGAAGGTTACGCGTTTCTGCATATCCCCCGTTCCCCTCACGTCAGAACATGCCGCGGATAATCGTTTCCGTCATACGCGGCTGAAAAGCCGGCCCCCAAACCGGGGACCGGCAATGCTCAGACCACAGGCAGATGCCTACTTGTTGGCCTTTTCAAATTTGCGCAGCAGCTTGTTGCCGCGTGCCACGGCGGAATCGAGTGCTGCCTTGGCGCTTTTCTTGCCGGCCCAGACCGCTTCCAGCTCTTCGTTGATGATATCGCGCACCTGAACGAAATTGCCGAAACGCAGCCCCTTGGAATTTTCCGTCGGCGGCTTGTTGGTGATCTGCTTGATCGCCACATCCGTGCCCGGGTTCTTGTCGTAGAAACCCTGTTTGCGGGTCAGCTCATAAGCGGCATAGGTGATCGGCAGATAGCCGGTGAACTGATGCCAGTCCGCCTGTACCTCGGGCGAGGAGAGATAGCTGAAGAACTTGGCCACACCCTTGTATTCCTCAGGCTTTTTGCCGTTCAGCACCCACAGGGTGGCACCGCCGATGATCGAATTCTGCGGCTCCTTGATCACGTCCGGCCAGTACGGCAGACGGCCGACACCGAAATCGAATTTGACATTGGCCTTCACCCCCGCATAGGCGGCGGAGGAGTTCATATACATGGCGCATTCCTCGGTATAGAACTTGGAGGCGCTGCTGGAACGCCGCCCGCCATAATCGAAGATCTTGCTTTTCTGCCACTCGCCCATGGCGGCGATGTGCTTCACCTGTGCCGGGCCGTTGAAGGTGAATTCCGTATCCAGGCCGCCGAAACCGTTAGCCTTGGTGCCGAAAGGCACGTTGTGCCAGGCACTGTAATTCTCAAGCTGCACCCAGGACTGCCAGCCGGTGGTGAAACCGCAGGCATAGCCGGCCTGCTGAAGCTTTTTGGCATAGCTTTCCACTTCCGGCCAAGTGTTCGGCGCCTTGTTCGGATCAAGCCCGGCTTTTTTGAAGGCATCCTTGTTATAGAAAAGCACCGGGGTGGAGCTGTTGAACGGCATGGACAGCATATTGCCGTCCGTATCGGTGTAATAACCGACCACCGCCTGCAGGTAATCCTTGGGATTGAAAGGCTCGCCCGCGTCCTTCATCAGCTTGTAGACGGGATAGATCGCGCCCTTGGCGGCCATCATCGTGGCGGTGCCCACCTCGAAGACCTGCACGATATGCGGCTGCTTCCGGGCACGGAAGGCGGCAATCGCTGCGGTCATGGTTTCGGTGTAGTTGCCCTTGTAGACCGGCACGATCTTGTATTCGGACTGGCTGGCATTGAAACCCGCGGCGATTTCATTGACCTTTTCGCCGAGCTTGCCGCCCATGGCATGCCACCATTGCACCTCGACGGCGGCCAGCGCCTGGGAGGCCGTGAGCATTCCCCCGACAGCGGCCGCTGCTATGATGTGTTTTCTGATCATGAATTCCCCCTTTTCGGAATCTATGTCGTTGCTTGCGCAAGAGGCCGGCAGGAACCGGCGGTTCGATTGAAACATATAGATTGTTCATGTGAAACTTTTTTTGCGTATTTGAAAATTTTTTATGACCTGAAAGTGCAGAAAACGCCCCTGCACGCCCATTACGGGTGCCTGGCCATACCCGTCGCATGCCCGCCATATGCCCCGCACGCGCATGTCGGGGTGATACGACCGCGAAGGCGGAAACAGGGAATCAGGTTCTTGGAATGATGAAATCGGGCACGATGCCGCTTTTCCGGATATAGGCAGCAACATCACGGCCCTTGAACAGGCCGAGATCGGTTACAAGAACCGTGCGGAACCCGGCTGCCGCACCGCCAAGAATATCTGTGTGCAGGGTATCGCCAACCATGAGGATCCGCCTGTCCGCGACATGAATGCTCCTGCCCGACAGGCGGCGGCGTACTTCATCGAAGGCATTGATATAGGGTTTGCCGTAAAATTCCGGCTGTATTCCCGTCGCATCCGCCAGATCGTGGACGAAATAGCCCGGTTCCAGCGAAAACGAATCGCCCCTTGGTGCCACCAGATCCGGATTGCCGACCAGAACCGGGCGGGGGTTGCGCTTCAGACTCTGTACCATCAGGGCATGGCGCGCCTCATCCCAATCCAGTGAGCTGAGCAGCACGAAACCGCCGACGCGATCATACAAAGCCGGATCATGGTCCAGAAGGTGCATGCGGCCGGGAAGCGAGGGCAGGTCGGATTCCGGCAGGGCGGCAATGCCCCACACATGCTCATCACCATAAGCGGACAGCCCGTTGCACAGAAGATGGCGGCTGGAAATCACCTCTTCTTCCGTGAAGTCGAAGCCGAAGCGGGCAAATTTGCGCATCACCTTTTCGGGGCCGAAAGTGGCGCCGTTGGTCAGCACGAACAGGCGCTTGCCCTGCTCGCGCAGTGCACGGATGCGTTCCGGCGCCCCCTCCACCGGCGCATCGCCGACATTCAGCACCCCAAAGGCATCGAGCACGAAAACATCCGCTTCTTCGGCCAGTGCCTCAAGATTCCCAGCATGAACCGGGCGCCCGGGCATTTGTGGAGCCGCAGGCAGGCGCGGACGGATTTCCTCATAACGGCGGAACGCCCAGTCGGCATCTATGGCGGGGTTTTGTTCAGCGCTTTCCACTACAGTCATTCAGATGATCGCCCCCCGGACCTTCGCCGACACCCATTCACTGACGATGACGGCGGCAAAAATGATGATCAGAATCAAGGCCACCTGCGGCCAGGCCAGAATGTTGAGGGAAGCCTGCATCTGCAGACCGATCCCCCCTGCCCCGACCAGCCCCAGCACGGTGGATTCGCGGATATTGATATCCCATCTGAACACGGAAATGCCAGCAAAAGACGGCATGATCTGCGGCACGATGGCATAGGCCATTACCTGCCAGCGGCTGGCGCCGGTGGCTGTGATCGCCTCGACCTGGCGGGGGTCGATTTCCTCGATCGCCTCATAGAGCAGCTTGGCACAGAAACCGATGGAGCGCAGCGCAATGGCGATCATGCCCGCCAGGACGCCCGGGCCGATGATCGCCACCAGCAGCAAGGCCCAGATCAGCGAATTGATGGAGCGCGAGGAAACGATGATCAGCAGGGCCGGCCAGCGGAACAGAATCCGGTGCGGCGTGGTGTTGCGCGCGGCCAGAAACGCCACCGGCACCGCCAGGATCAGGGCCAGAATGGTACCCAGCGTCGCAATGTTCAGCGTATCCCACAGCGGCAGCCACAGCTGATCGATATAGGACCAGCGCGGCGGAATGGCGCGGCCGAGGATATCGCCGGCGATGCGCGGTGCATCCCAGACGAAGAACCAGGTGGTGGCCTCGGAAATGAACTGCCAGCAATAGACAAAGATGGCGGTTCCGGCAAACCAGGCCGCCCAGCGGAGCAGCTGTTGCCTGCGGTTGCGCAGCATCCAGATGCGCTTGCCGTTCTTGTTGGTTACGACTGCCATCACTGCACCCTCGCCCGGATGAAACCGGATCCGTATTCCAGGGCCATGACGATGCCGATGATCAGGATCAGGATCGCTGCGGCCGTATCGAATTCATAGCGGTCAAAAGCCGTGTTCAGCGTGGCACCGATCCCCCCTGCCCCGACCAGGCCAAGAATGGCGGATTCACGGAAGTTGATGTCAAGACGGTATATCGACAGCCCGATCAGGCGCGGCATGACCTGCGGCTGTACGCCGTAATTGATCCATTGCAGCCAGGAGGCACCGGTGGCGCGTATCGCCTCGGCCTGGACCCTGTCCATGCTTTCGATGTCTTCCGCCAGCAGCTTGGAGAGAAAGCCGATGGTGGCAAAGCTGAGCGTAATGAAACCCGCCAGTGGCCCGAAACCGAAAATCGCCACCATGAGAATGGCAATGATGATTTCATGCAGCGCGCGGGAAACGGCGATGATCGCCCGGCAAATCAGATAAACGGGCAGAGGCGCGATATTGCGCGCCGCACCAAGGCCGATGGGTATGGAAATGATGACCCCCGCCACCGTCGAGGTGACGGTCATGATGATGCTCTCCTCCATTCCCTCGATGATGTCCCGGGAGCGGGAGAAGAAATCGGGCTCCGAAAAGGCCAGAATGAATTTCCAGCCCCGGTCCAGCCCCTCATAGACGCGGGACCAGTTCACCTCGATCGAGGCAATGGCCAGTACCAGATAAATGCCGCCGCCGATGATCAGCCCCCAACGCAGCCAGGGATTGGCGATGAAGGGAGGCTTTTTCCATTGTCTGCCAATGGCTTGTGAGGTGGCGTTCATCTTATGCCTCCTTGGCGGGCTTAACGGCGGTATCGTGTTCCGTACCGTTTTCCGCCTCTTCCTCTTCTTCGTCCTCCACCTTTCTGATGGTGGCCTCCCAATCCTCCTCGCCATAGATCTGGGTCAGCATATCGGCGCTGAGCCCGTCAGGGGCACCGTCATAGACCACCTCACCGAAGCGCAGGCCGATGACGCGCTGCACGAACATCTGCGCCAGAGCGACATCATGAATGTTGATGATCGCCGCCAGGCCGCGCTCCTCGCACAATTCGCAGATCAGCCGCATGATCTGGCGCGAGGTCTTGGGATCGAGCGAGGCGGTCGGCTCGTCCACCAGCAACAGTTCCGGATCCTGGATCAGCGCCCGGGCGATCCCGACACGCTGGCGCTGACCGCCGGAAAGCTCAT
>CAYXDL010000169.1:0-5754 GCA_964463775.1 uncultured Hyphomicrobiales bacterium | reverse complement strand
GGCAAGGTGGATCTGGACATTATCGAGGTGCAGTCGGGCAGCTATCTCGGCGAGGACGATATCGTCCGGCTGGAGGATATCTACAACCGCGACGACAGCGAAACCAACTGACCCCCTGTTTCCGTCGCCCCCTACAGGCGATCGCGGAGGGAATAATACATCATGCCCAGCACCAGCCCCGGCCAGCGCAGAAAGCGGCCGCCGGGAAAACGCGGCGCCGGCACCCGCGCCATGACATCGAAACGTTCCGCGGTGCCGCTCAGCGCCTCGGCAATCAGCTTGCCGGCCATGGTCGCCATGCCGACGCCATGCCCTGAAAACCCCTGGGCGAAAAACACATTGCCCAGCCGCCCCATATGGGGCATGCGCTTCATCGTCACCCCCAGCGTGCCGCCCCAAGCATAATCGATGGCGACATCATCCAGATCGGGATAAATCTTCAGCATGTGGCGGCGCACGAAGCCTTTCAGATCGGACGGAAAGCCGGAGCGATAATTCTCCCCGCCACCGAACAGCAGACGTTTGTCGGCGGAGAGGCGGAAATAATTGACCACAAAACGCGTATCGGCCACGGCGACATCATCGCGGATCACCGCCCGGGCCCTCTCTTCCCCCAGGGGCTCGGTGGCCAGAATGAAATTGTTGATCGGCATGATCCGCCCCGCGATGCGCGGTTCCAGATTGCCGAGATAGCCATTACAGCCCAGCACGGCATGGCGGGCCGTTACCGTACCGGCCCCTGTATGCAGATGCACCCTGTCGCCGCTTTCCTCTATCCTCAGCACCCGGCTGTGGCTGTGAAGGCTGGCCCCGGCTGCCGCCGCGGCATCGGCCAGGCCGAGGGCGAAATTCAGCGGATGCAGATGCGCCGCCCCCATGTCAACCGATCCGCCGAAATAGGCCTTGCTGCCCAGCATCTCGCGCATTTCAGCGGCATCGACAGGGCGGATCTGATCATATCCGTAATCGCGCTGCAGCTTTTCGGCATAATCCATGGCCCAGCGTGCCAGCGCCGGCTTGTGACCGGCGGTGATGATGCCCGGCTTCAGATCGCAGGAAATATCATGGCGGCGGATTCGCTCCTTCACCTCGCGTTTGGATTCCTCGGCAATATCCCAGAGGATGCGGGCATCCTCCGCCCCCACCAGTTCCTCCAGCTCCTCCTGGTCCATGCGCTGACCGGAGCCGAGTTGCCCGCCATTGCGCCCGGACGCACCGAATCCCGGGGTTTCCGCCTCCAGCAGCACAGTATCATATCCACGCTCGGCAAGGTTCAGCGCCGCACTCAGCCCCATATACCCACCGCCGACGACACACACATCGCAATCACGCGCGCCCTGAAGCGGGGCGAACGTGCGGTGGGGATTGGCCGTGGCTTCGTAATAGGATCCGATCTGCGCCATGATATCCTTTCCGTATTCCGCAGGCAGCGGTGTTTGCTGTTGTCCTGTGCCGGTCATTGGGGCATGAATAGCGGGTTTCCGTCAAGCCGGACGAGCCTGAAGCATGGACGACAAAGACCGCAGGATCCTCGCCATATTGCGTGCCAATGCCCGCATGCCCGCCGCAGCCATTGCCCGGCAGGTCGGCCTGGCGCGTAGTTCCGTGCAGGAACGTATCGCCCGGCTGGAACGGCAGGGTATCATCAATGGCTATACAATCGTCACGGACAAGGCCGGTGGCGGGAAAAATGTCCGTGCCCACGCCATGCTGAGCGTGGATCCCAAGCGGGCCGCAACCATTGTCAGCGCGCTTGAGAACATGCCCGAGATCACCGAATGTCTGACTGTCAGCGGTGATTTCGACCTGATCGCCATCATCGAAACCGATACCCTGGAACAGATGGACCGGGTGCTGGACCGGATCGGCGCCCTCGGCGGTGTAAGAAGGACGACATCAACCCTGATCCTGTCCACCCGCTTCCGGCGACCACCGGTCAGCGGCTGAGCCCGGCCCCGGCCGGATCATCCCCGCCAGGCAACGACAGCCATCACCATTGTCAGGGCAGCGAACAACACCCCGCCCGCCAGATCCGCACCGGCATTCAGCGCCGCATACAGGGCAAAGGGCAGACAAAGGGACAGCAGTAACAGAAGCGATATACGTTTCATTGGTTCAGCCCCCCGCAACCGTATAGGCAATCAGGGTGACGGCACCTCCCATCAGCAAGGTGATGACGGCACCGTAACGCAGGGTCGTGGCCAGAACCGGCCCCTCCTTGCCTGACAGACCCACTGTCGAGCAACCGACCAGCAACTTGGCCGGCGCCAGCATGCTGCCGAGCGATGCCCCGGTGGTCTGCGCCGCCAGGATAAGCGGCACCGACAGGCCGATCAGCTCTGCCGTCTGGCGCTGGAAAACGCCGAAAACCACATTGGAATTGGTGGTGCTGCCGGTCATGAATGCCCCCAGCGCTCCGATTGCCGGGGCAAACAGCGGGTAAGCGGCATCGAACAGGCCGGCGATTCCCGCCGCCAGAGTACGCGTCATCCCCGCATTGTCCATAACCACGGCAAAGGCGACCATGGAGATCATGCCCAGACTTGTCGGCACGCCGCTTCTTGCCGTGCGCAGGGCAATGCGGCGTAAGGCACCAGGCTGATAATACCCTTTCACGCGATACAGCAGATAGGCGAGAACCGCCGTATAGAGAAGCTGCGCCCCCGGATGGCCGAACAGGCTGATCGCCTTGCCCGGCCCTGCCGGAACCGACCAGCCCAGGGCCGTGGAAACCGCCGGGAACTCAAGCCCCAGCTTCACCGCCCCCAATGCCGCCTTCAGCCCCGGAACGAAGGTGATGGCGGAAACGATCACGATGAAAATGATATAGGCCGCGACAGCCCAGCCCAGAGGCATGGCGGTTTCGCGCCTCTCCCCGGCCTGTGCGGCCAGCTCTCCACGCCGGTACAAGCGGGCCAACGGCACCGCCACGGCCAGCCCCGCCAGACCGGCCGAGAATCCGCCAAGCGTCCATATGCCGCCGACGGCAAGCCCGTACTGCACCCCGCCCATGACAATGGCGAAGATCAGCAGCGGCAGAAATGTGCGCCGGATGGCCGCAAAACCGCCATAGGCATGCAGCAATGCCGCCCCGCAGAGAAAACCCGAAAGGCCAAGCAGAACGGCTGACCAGAAGGTCAGGGATTCGCCGGGCAGCCCCGTGACGGCGGTCAGCGCCTCAAAGGAGGTGGCCATATTGCCGAAGGTCACGGACCAGGAATGACCGATCGCCGGGGCGATGACCGCGATGGCCGGAGAAAAGCCAAGCCCCAGCAGCAAAGGGGCGACCACGGCGATGGGCACGCCGAACCCCGCGACCCCCTGCAGGAAACTGGCGAAAACCCAGCCCAGAATCAGCAACTGCAGCGGCTTGTCCGGGCTGAGGCGGCGGATACCCTCACCGATGGTGCTGATGGCGCCGGTCTCCTCGGTCACGAAATACAGCGCCAGCGCCGTCCAGACGATATAGAGCACATAGAGGGTCAACAACGCTCCTTTGGCCTGGGCATAGGCCAGAAGCGGCATATCGGCGCCGAATACCGCCCAGGCAACCGCCATGGTCACCAGCCAGCCGGCGGCACCGGCGCGCGCCCCGCCCCATTTGAAACGGATCATCAGCACCAGCACCGTCACGATCGGCGATGCCGCCGCCAGCCATTGCAGAAAATCGCGCACTTGTACCACCCCCGTCATGCCGCAACCGCCCGCAAGGTAGAACATCCCCGCCATCAGGAAAAGAGGAAGACCCCGCCGGGATCAGCCGGGGGCAAGAGACGGAACCCAAGGCCGGAGCCCGCCGCATTATCCGCCACCATTGTGCCGGAAGGACAATTTTCTCTCTTCCTCTCTCCCCCGAATGTCTGATACAAAAAATACGTAATTGCCTATCGTGATATTAAATGTAACATTTGTTACGAGATATCATGATGTGGCCGGAGCAGTCGGAACCCTTCGGCAGAATCACCGGAAGACGACAGTGTTTCATGGCCCTTGCGCATGAGGACAGGATGAGGAGAATACCACCATCATGGTGGCATGTGCATTTCCTCCCGGCATCTCCTGCCGGGGTGAAAACTGTTCCGTCACCCGGATGCAGGGCAGATAACCGTATATTTGGGCGGAGGTATTGATGGACCCGAGACAGGTGAGGTCCGCCGATGATGCGCGGGCATTGATCGATGAACGCGGCATAGAATACGTCAAGGTCGGCATTTTCGATGTCGATGGCGTCATGCGCGGCAAATACATGAAGCGGGAGAAATTCCTCTCTGCCCTGGAAAAGGGCTTTGGCTTCTGTGATGTCGTGCTGGGATGGGATTCGAACGACCAGCTTTACGACAGTGCCACCTTCACCGGCTGGCATACCGCCTATCCCGATGCGCCGGTACGCCTGCTGCCCGATACCTGCCGCGCTATCCCCTTTGAGGACAAGACGGTTCTGTTCCTTGGCGAATTCGATGGCGAGGCGGAAAAGATCTGCCCGCGCGGTGTGCTGCGTCGGGTACTAAAACGTGCCGATGAGATGGGGCTGAGCGCCAGTGCCGCCTGCGAATTCGAATATTTCCTGTTCGAGGAAACCCCCCATTCCGTGCGCGAGAAAAACTATCGGGACCTCAACAACATCACTCCCGGTTTCTTCGGATATTCGATGCTGCGCAATTCCGTGCATTCGGAGTATTATCACGAGCTTCTCGAACTGTGTGAAGCGATGGATTTCCCCCTCGAAGGGCTTCACACGGAAACCGGCCCCGGCGTGCTGGAGGCGGCCATCATGCATGACGATGCGCTGGCCGCCGCCGACAAGGCCGCCCTGTTCAAAACCTTTACCAAGATCATGGCCCAGCGCCGCGGCTGGATGGCCACCTTCATGGCCAAATGGTCGCCGGACTGGCCGGGACAATCGGGCCATATTCACATCTCCCTGCGCGACAAGAGCGGTAAGGCCGTTTTCCATGACCCCGCCAAGGCGGACGGCATTTCCGACACGATGCGCCATTTCATCGGCGGACAGCAGAAGCTGATGGGCGAGTTTCTGGCCATGGTCGCCTGCACGGTCAACAGCTATTCACGGCTGATTCCCGGTTTCTGGGCGCCGACCGATGCAACCTGGGGCATCGAGAACCGCACCTGCGCCCTGCGTGCCATTCTCGGCGGGGAAAAATCGCAGCGGGTTGAATATCGTATTGCCGCCGCGGACATAAACCCCTATATCGCCCTGGCCGCCGCCATCGGCTCGGGACTGTGGGGCATAGAGCATGCCATCGAACCGACCGAGCCGGTCGTCGGCAACGCCTATGACCAGACATTTCCCGATAGTCTCTCCCTGCCCGCGACACTGATGGAAGCGGCGGGACGGCTGCGTGAATCAGAGGCTGCCAATGCCCTGTTCGGCAAGGAATTCGTGGAGCATTACGCGCAATCGCGCGAATGGGAGGAACGCGAGTTCCGCAAGGCCATCACCGATTGGGAACTGCAGCGGTATTTCGAAATCATCTGACCTGACCTTCCCCGGTCGGAACAGAGGCGGATCTTTTTTCAGCGGCACGGCCCGGCATCAGGATGCCGGCGCCGCACAGATAACGGGTATAAGCGATGAGCGGAAAACTTCAGACGATCAGCCCCGTCGACGGCTCTGTCTATGTCGAACGGGATCTGGCCGGTGCGGCCGAAATCGATGCCGCGCTGAATGCGGCCGTCAAGGCACAGAAGGCATGGCAGGAAACCCCGGTCGAGGAACGGCAGGCCATCCTCAGC
>CAYXDL010000168.1:0-5762 GCA_964463775.1 uncultured Hyphomicrobiales bacterium | reverse complement strand
ATATTGTTACCCTGGTGGAGGCCCGTGCCCGGGAAATTGAGGCTGCTGAGGATGAAGAGGCCGGCGCAGGCACGGTGTCGCGGGGCTGAGGGATTTATCTGGAGGACTGAGTGTGTTGAAGCTGCAACCGGTTCGCGGCACGCGCGATCTGCTGGCGGATGATTTCCGCCGGATGCAATTCGTGATCGATACGGCGCGCAGGATCGCGCGGCGCTACGGTTTCGAGGAAATCGCAACGCCGATATTCGAGTTCACCGGCGTGTTCGCCCGCTCCATGGGTGAAAGCTCGGATGTGGTGGTCAAGGAAATGTACAGCTTCGAGGATCGCGGCGGAGAAAGCCTAACCCTGCGTCCCGAACACACGGCCGGCATTGCCCGCGCCTTTATCTCCAACGGGCTGAGGCAGCAGGTACCGGTGCGCCTGTTCGCCCACGGTCCGACATTCCGCTATGAGCGCCCCCAGAAGGGCCGCCAGCGCCAGTTCCACCAGATCGATGCCGAGATCATCGGCGCGCCGGAACCCCTGGCCGATATCGAGGCCATCGCCATGGCCGCCGACTGTCTGGAGGCGCTGGGCGTTCTCGATCATACGGTGCTGATGCTGAACACGCTGGGCGATGCCGAAAGCCGCAATGCCTATCGCGAGGCGCTGGTCGCTTATTTCGGGGATCATCGCGACCGTCTTTCCGAGGACAGCCTGCTGCGTCTGGAACGCAATCCCCTGCGCATCCTCGATTCCAAGGACAAGGGCGATCAGGCCGTGGTGGCGGGAGCGCCGTCGCTGAGCGATTATCTGAACGATCACTCACGGGCATTTTTCGCCGATGTCCGTGAGGGGCTGGACCGGCTGGGCATTGCCTATCAGGTCAATGACCGCCTGGTGCGGGGGCTGGATTATTATTCGCATACAGCCTTTGAGTTTGTGACCGAGTCACTGGGTGCTCAGGGCACGGTTATTGGCGGCGGACGCTATGACGGGCTGGTGGAGCTGATGGGCGGTCCGCCGACGCCGGGAATTGGCTGGGCCGGAGGGATAGAAAGACTGGCGATGCTGGCCGAGGGGGCACCACCCCCGCCACGGGCGGTGGCGGTTGTCCCCGTTGGCGGGTCGGCGGAAGCGCGGGCGCTGACGCTGGCGCATGATCTGCGCCGGGCCGGGTTCTGTGTCGATATGGCCTATCGCGGCAATCTGGGTAAGCGGATGAAGCGTGCCAATAAAATCAATGCCCGCTGTGCGGTCATCATCGGTGATGACGAACTGGCCAGGGACATGGCGATGCTGCGCGATCTCGATTCCGGTGAACAGCATGAGGTGGCGCTTGGCGCATTGTCGGCGGCGCTGGAGAAGATCGACGGGGTCGGACGGTGATACCGCGCGAACGGTTCGAAAAGGTCACGGAACGTTTTCTGGCGCTGGAAGCGGCGATGTCGGATCAGGACATGGCCGGTTCGGAGGAATTCGTGCGCATGTCGCAGGAATATGCCGAACTGGCGCCGGTGGTTGAAGCGATCCGTGCCTATGAGGACCGCCTGAAGGAAATCGCCGATCTGCGCGGCCTGCTGCAGGACCCGCAGACCGATGCGGAGATGCGGGCCATGGCCGAGGAGGAGCTTCATGCCCTCGAAGCCGGGCTGCCGGAACAGGAGCAGCGCATCCGTCTGCTGCTGTTGCCCCGCGATGCGGCGGATGAGAAAAACGCCATTCTTGAAATCCGCGCCGGCACCGGCGGCGATGAGGCGGCGTTGTTCGCTGCCGATCTGCTGGCCATGTACCGCCGTTATGCGGAGCTGCGCGGGTGGAAATTCGACCTTCTGGAAAGCCATCAGACCGATATCGGCGGCATCAAGGAGGCGGTGGCGGAAATTTCCGGTGCCGGTGTTTTCGCGCGGCTGAAATTCGAATCCGGCGTGCATCGGGTACAGCGGGTGCCGGTAACGGAATCGGGGGGGCGGATCCATACCTCGGCGGCGACGGTGGCAGTGCTGCCCGTGGCCGATGATGTCGATGTCTCCGTCGATGAGAAGGATCTGCGCATCGACACCTATCGCTCACAAGGGGCGGGCGGACAGCATGTGAATACCACGGATTCGGCGGTGCGCATCACCCATCTGCCCACGGGTATTGTGGCTCAGTGCCAGGACAACAAGTCCCAGCACAAGAACAAGGCCCGGGCCATGCAGCTTCTGCGTGCCAAGCTGTATGAGGCCCAGCGCGCCGAACAGGATGCCGAACGGGCGGCGGACAGACGCGAGCAGGTGGGAAGCGGCGATCGTTCGGAGCGGATCCGCACTTATAATTTTCCTCAGGGGCGGGTGACCGATCACCGCATCAATCTGACTCTCTACAAGCTGGATCGTGTGCTTGAGGGTGAGGCCCTCGATGAACTGATTGAGGCGATCATGGCCGAGGATCAGGCCCGCCGGCTGGCCCGGGAAGATGACTGATCATCGTGGGGGCGGGGCCTTGTTGCGCGATCTGCTGCGCGAGGGGGCGGCGCTGCTGCGCGAGGCGGGCATAGAGGATGCGCCGCGGGATGCGGCCCTGCTGCTGGAATTTGCCACGGGCCTGTCGCGGCTGGATTTGCTGACGCGGGCTGACGAATGCCCGGACGGGCAGGCCATTCGCCGCTACCGGCACCTGCTGTCGCGGCGTGCATCGCGCGAGCCGTTGTCGCATCTGACCGGCCGGCGCGGTTTCTGGACGCTGGAATTCGCCGTCAGCCGGGACGTGCTCGATCCCCGCCCCGATACGGAAACCCTGATCGAGGCGGCATTGGAGCTCTCTCCCCCACCCGATCGGATTCTGGATCTCGGCACCGGTTCCGGCTGCCTGCTGCTGAGCCTGTTGCATGAATTTCCTGGCGCATCCGGTGTTGGCGTGGATATCAGCGCCCGGGCCCTGGCGGTGGCCCGGGGCAATGCCGCCGATCTTGGCCTTCCGGGGCGGGCGGCATTTGTTTGTGGCGACTGGTTTGCCCCCGTCGCCGGACAGTTTAATCTCATCGTAACCAATCCTCCCTATATTCGCGAGGATGAGGCCCCCTTCCTGCAGCCGGAACTGCGAGATTATGAGCCGCCGGAGGCCCTGTTCGGCGGGGCTGACGGGCTCGGTGCCTATCGCCGTATTCTTGCCGCGGCTCCGGCGCATCTGGAGGCGGGCGGCACCCTGCTGATGGAGATTGGCGCCGGTCAGGCGGCGGATGTGATGGCGCTGGCGCGGGAGGCGGGCTTCGCCTCTCTGAGCGTACGGCGGGATCTGGACGGGCGCGATCGCTGCATAATTGCGCGCCTGACGTAAAAAAATGTTGGAAATCGGAACCAAGCGGATTACCTTGAATCCCGGACGCAATGGTGAAAACCGGATCTCGAAGGAGCAACGGCGTCCTATCCAATATCCGACCAACACGATTTGGTAATGCGCGCAGGCCGGCATCTGCGGATGGGCTGGCGCGGAAGGTTATTTGGGCTGAAGAGCGGCCAGCGCCGCAGGCAAACAGAAGAAACATGGCATGAAATCACCGAGTAACAGACGGTCGCGCGGGCGCGGCGGCAACAGCAACAGGCGTTCGCCGCAGAATACGCATAATCCCAACCGCAGCTATGAGAGCAATGGCGGGGGCACCAGGGTTCGCGGCAATGCCCAGCAGCTTTATGAAAAATACACGGCTCTGTCCCGGGATGCCCAGTCTTCCGGGGATTATATCGGCGCCGAGAATTACGCGCAGCATGCCGAACATTATTTCCGCCTGATGCAGGCCGCCTCTGCCGCCCGTGCCGAAAAGGCCGAGCGTAACGAGCAGCAGGGCGGCCGGGGCCGCCGCCGTCAGGACCGCAATGGCGCCGCGCCGCGCGGAGAGACGGCCGAAGCGGCCCAGCCCCGCGGCGAGGCAGAGGAAAAGGTTGTGGCGGAGGGAGAAAAGGCGTCCGGTGAAACGCCGGCCGAGGCCGAAACGGCCGTTTCAGCCCCTGTCAGCGGGGATTGATGGTCCACCCGGTGCAACGTGTCTGAAACAGATCTGAAACGAAGCTGATCGGGTTTCCTGTTATCGGTTGCGGCCACCACGGATTTCGTGGTGGCCGTTTTCGTATGGAGAGATGACCTGGATCATGGCATGCTGCAGGGGGATGGCAAACCCTTGCCGCAGTGTTGTTTGATTACCGTCCTGCCGGCGGCAACTCCCGGTAATTTTCTTTTTTCGTCTCTTGTGTCCGGAAGGGGGCATGCCCACATAGTTCAGTGGGCGGTTGCTTGAACAAGGACCGCCGGAGGCAGCCGCAAACGGTGCCGATAAGGCGATGGATATTCCATCGGTTTTTGCGGACATGCTTGGAAAGAGAGGTGTCACATGGATTTCGAAAAATTTACCGAACGCGCGCGCGGGTTTCTGCAGGCCGCGCAGACCAGCGCTCTGACGGCGGGTCATCAGCGCTTTTTGCCGGAACATCTGCTGAAGGCACTGCTTGAGGACGAGCAGGGCATGGCCGCCGGCCTGATCAGCGCGGCGGGCGGGCAGCCTGACATGGTGCTCAGCCTGGTGACGGCGGAGCTCAACGCCCAGCCGAAGGTGGAGGGCTCCGGGTCCGGACAGCTTTATCTGGATCCGGCAACGGCGCGCCTGTTCGAAGAGGCGAAGAAGCTGGCCGACCGCGATGGCGACAGTTTCGTGACCACGGAATATCTGCTGCTTGCGCTGGCCAGCGGCGAGGGCAAGGCCGCGGAGCTGCTGCGCAAGGCCGGCGTGACGGCGCAGAAGCTGAAGGCTGCGATCGAGGATATGCGCAAAGGGCGCAAGGCCGATTCGGCAACGGCCGAGGATGCCTATGATGCATTGAAGAAATATGCCCGCGATCTGACCGAGGCGGCGCGTGATGGCAAGCTCGATCCGGTGATCGGGCGGGATGAGGAAATCCGCCGCACCATTCAGGTGCTCTCGCGCCGCACCAAGAACAATCCGGTGCTGATCGGCGAGCCGGGCGTCGGCAAGACCGCGATTGTCGAGGGGCTGGCCCAGCGGATCGCCAATGGTGACGTGCCGGAAAGTCTGCGCGACAAGCGTCTGATGGCGCTCGATCTGGGTGCCATGATCGCCGGCGCCAAATACCGCGGCGAATTCGAGGAACGGTTGAAGGCGGTGCTCCAGGAAATCACCGCGTCCGAAGGCGAGGTCATCCTGTTCATCGACGAGATGCACACCATCGTCGGCGCCGGCGCGGCAGAAGGGTCGATGGATGCCTCCAACCTGCTGAAACCGGCCTTGGCGCGCGGCGAACTGCACTGCATCGGCGCCACCACGCTCAATGAATACCGCAAATACATCGAAAAGGACGCGGCCCTCGAGCGCCGATTCCAGCCGGTTTACGTCTCCGAGCCGACGGTCGAGGACACGATTTCGATCCTGCGCGGGCTGAAGGAAAAATACGAGCTGCATCATGGTGTGCGGATCACCGACTCGGCGATTGTCGCCGCCGCCACCCTGTCGCACCGCTATATCAGCGACCGCTTTCTGCCCGACAAGGCGATCGATCTGGTCGACGAGGCAGCCAGCCGGCTGCGTATGGAAGTGGATTCGAAGCCGGAGGAAATCGACGAGCTCGACCGGCGCATCATGCAGCTCAAGATCGAGCGTGAGGCGCTGAAAAAGGAAAGCGACGCGGCCTCCAGGGAACGCCTTGAAAAGCTCGATCAAGAGTTGGCCGAATTGGAGCAGAAATCGGCCGAGCTCACCGCCCGCTGGAAGGCGGAGAAGGACCAGTTGCTGGCT
>CAYXDL010000167.1:0-5775 GCA_964463775.1 uncultured Hyphomicrobiales bacterium | reverse complement strand
GGGCTGGATGCCGTCTACCTTGATCTGCACGGGGCCATGGTCTGCGAGCACGAACAGGACGGGGAGGGGGCCTTGCTGCGCCGTCTGCGCCTGTTGCTCGGCCCCGGTGTGCCGATTGTCGTCAGCCTCGACCTGCATGCGAATATCACCGAGGAAATGTTTGTTTATTCAGACTTTCTCGTTTCCTACCGAACCTATCCGCATGTGGATATGGCCGAAACCGGCGCCCGGGCCGCCCGGGCGCTGGATGCGATGTTCGCCCGCGGTCTGAAACCGCAGAAGGCAATGCGGCGGATACCGTTTCTCATTCCTGTCGCCGCCCAGACAACGGATCGCTCACCGGCCAGGGAAATCTATGCGCTTGCGGCGGAGCTGGAGCGGGGCGATGTGCTGTCAACCAGCGTCGGGCTGGGATTTCATCCCGCTGATATTGCCAAATGCGGCCCCGTGGTGCTGGCTTACGGCCGGGAAGCATCCGCCGCGCATGAAGCGGCCAATAGCCTGCGTGATTGCCTGACTGACTATGAAAACGCCTTCGATCCGGCCTTCCGCAGCCCTGAGGAGGCGGTGCGTGAAGCGACGGCCATGGAGGAAGGCGCAGGTCCGGTCATTCTGGCCGATGTTCAGGACAATGCCGGCGCCGGGGCGGGATCAGACAGCACTGGCCTGCTGCACGCTGCCCTGAATCTGGCACAGGGGCGGCCTGTTCTGGCCGGTCTTGTCTGTGATCCGCTCATGGCCGCCAGGGCCCATGAGGCGGGAACGGGCGGGGTGGCCGAAGGCATGATCGGGCAGGCATATGGGGATTACGGTCCCCTGCAAGGCCCGTTCGAGGTTCTGGCCCTCTCCGATGGAAAATTCGATTGTCACGGGCCGTTTTATGCCGGTATCCGGGCCAATACGGGCAAAACGGCCTTGCTGCGGCGCGAACACCTGACGGTGGCGGTTTCAAGCCAGCGCATGCAGGCGGCGGATCAGGCGATTTTCCGTCATCTCGGCGTCGATCCTGCCGCTTTCGATATGCTGATTCTGAAAAGCAGCGCCCATTTTCGCGCTGATTTCTCGCCACTGGCGCGGGATATCATCAATGTGGCCTCGCCCGCCATCTTCTGCGACCGGCCCGAACGCAATCCCTACCGCAATCTGCGCGCGGGGGTGCGGCTGGGTCCGGGCGGGCCGCTGAGCGGCTGATGGCGCCGGACGGCGTATTTTCACAAATGAACATCGCCGGTTACAAACAGGTGTAATATTGATAGGCTATCCTCCCTGAAGTTGCGCATCATGACGCAGCAAGGCAAGGAGGGATGCAGCATGAAACCGGTAATCTGCACACTGACGCTGACGGCCGCCATCGCCCTGATGGCCGGCGCGGGGCTGATGCCTGCCAAGGGTAGCCCCCGTGAGCCGATACGCATCGCGACGATGATTGACGGGGCCGAGGTCACGGGGCTGAGCGCCAACGGGTTGGGAGAGATCTTCGTCAATGTTCAGCATCCGGGCGGCAAGGATGCATTGTCAGAAGGGGCGGTGCCTACGCAGATCGGCTATCTGGCCGGGTTTGATCCGGCAACCTTCGATGGCGGCAGCGTTGCCATTCCTCCCAAGGGTGAACGGGATCGGGTCCATGTAGCGGCCGGCGACTATGTGGTGCTGGCCCGCGCCGGCGAAAAACTGGGGTCCGGCCAGATTCTGGGCGGGGTATACGACACGAAGGGCAGGCTGATGTATGTCAGCAACGCACCGGATTTCAATGGTTTCGTGCCCTTGGGTGCCAACAGCGCCTATCTGTATACGGCCTGGGAAGGGGCCGGACGTGACGGAGCCTCGGCCGTCAGCCGGCTGAAGCTCAACCGCGTCAATGGCCGGTGGCAGGCGGATCTTGCGCGTTCGCGCATGATGGATCTGAGCAAAATCGACGGCACTCTGGTCATGTGCTCGGGCACGGTCTCGCCCTGGGGCACGCCGCTGATGACCGAGGAATATTTCTTCTACAACACAGCGGTCTGGAATCATCCGGATAATTACGATGAGGATGAGCGCCCCGGCTTCCGGGGCGGCAATGATGTCACCTATATCAAACCCAAGAGCATGAACCGCTATCTGGGTGGAGACAGCAACCCCTATCGCTATGGTTACGTGATCGAAGCCAATGGCGCCGCGGGTGATGATGTCCAATTCATCAAACATTACGCCATGGGACGGTTCAGCCATGAAACCGTCGCGATCATGCCCGATATGCGCACCACCTATCTGACCGATGACGATTCCCCCAAATACATCAACAAGAAATACAATACGGCATCAGGCGGCGTGCTGTTCAAGTTCGTTGCTGACCGCAAGGGTGACCTTTCTGCCGGTACGCTTTACGCCGCCAAATTAAAGCAGGATGCGGGTAAGGATCCCCGGACGACCGGATTCGATGTGAGCTGGATCAAACTGGCCCATGGCACGGATGAACAGATTGCCGCCTGGATTGCTGAATATGACGGCATCGGCGTCAAGGACTATGTGGAGGGTAAAACCAACTTTATCAGCAACGAGGAAATCAACGACTGGGCCGAAGGCAAGCTGAAGAAAGATCTGAACGGCGATGGCAGGATCGGCAGCTACAAGGATGATCGTCCGGCCTTTCTGGAAAGCCGCCGTGCCGCCGCTGCCCTTGGCGCCACCAATGAATGGGACAAGCTGGAAGGGGCAACGGCAATGGGCAACAAGGTCTATATCGCCGCCTCAAGCATCGGCACCACGATGACTGACGGCTATGGCAGTCTTGATTGGGCCACCGGCACGCGGAACAAAAACGATCAGGGCGACATCGCATTGGAAAAGGAAGGCTGCGGCGGTGTCTATGTGTCTGAAACCGGCAGCGATTACAACATCACACATCTGGATCCCTTCGTGATCGGCAGAAATACCGAAGGAAAGCAATGTGATGCCAACCTTCCGGCATCACCGGACAATATTCTCGCCACGGTCGATGGCAGCCTGCTGATCGGTGAGGATGCGGGCAGAAAGCATCATCCCGTTGATATGCTGTGGCTGGTGAAGGGTAATTGACGATCAAGGATGCTTCAATGCCGCTCCCGCATGGCGGGGGCGGTGATGAGCGCTGACTGCCGGCCCCATGCGTCGGTGATAGCGGGTCAGTGCTCGCCGTCGCTCAGCACGCACCAGACCGGTGTATGGTCTGAGGGGCGTTCGCGGCCGCGGGGGGCCTTGTCGATACCGGCCTCCTCAAGCCTGTCGGCCAGCCAGGGCGACAGCAGCAGATGATCGATGCGCAGCCCGTGATCACGGGCCCAGGCGCCGCGCTGATAATCCCAGAAGCTGTAGGCATGGTCTTCGGGATGCAGGGCGCGGTAGGCATCGGTCAGGCCGAGATAGACGATCTGCCGGTACAGATGGCGTGCCTTGGGATGGCACAGGGCGTCATCGGCGAAGGCGGCGGGATCATAGACGTCCTTGTCCGTGGGGCAGATGTTGAAATCTCCCCCCAGCAAAAAGGGGATTTCTGCCTTCAGCATGGCGCGGGCATGATCGCGCAGATGTTCCATCCATCTGAGCTTGTAGGTGAATTTTTCGCTGTCCACCGGATTGCCGTTGGGCAGATACAGTCCGCAGACACGCACGCCCTGTATTGTCGCCTCGATATAGCGGGACTGGTCGTCCTCCTCGTTTCCGGGCAGGCCGCGGCGGATATCGCTCATCGGATGGCGGGAGAGCAGGGCCACGCCATTATAGGTTTTCTGCCCGTGCACGGCGGCCTGATAACCGGCGGCCTCGATTTCGGCGAAGGGGAAGTTTTCTTCCGTGCACTTCAGCTCCTGAAGGGCAAGAACATCCGGCCGTGCCTCTTCCAGCCATTCCAGCAGGCGCGGCAGGCGGACCTTGATGGAGTTCACGTTCCATGTGGCGATTTTCATTTTCGGTTCTGCCTCCACTCATGCCCCCCTGTGCCGACGCGAAAACGGCGCCTCGCGGCGCCGTATCCGTATCCGCCGGATCCGGCCGGGATATCCTCAGATGGAAAAGGACGTGCCGCAGCCGCAGGAGGCGGTTGCGTTCGGATTATGAACACGAAAGGCGGAGCCGACAAGTTCCTCGACGAAATCGATTTCCGCCCCGCTCAGAAACGGCAGGGAGATGGCATCGACAAGAACCTTTACGCCATCGCGCTCGATAATGGTATCGTCGTCATTGATGTGGTCATCCAGTGCGAAACTGTACTGAAAGCCGGAACAGCCGCCGCCCAGCACCGAAACGCGCAGGTAGCGTTCGCCGCCGCCTTCGGCCTCGATAATTTCGCGGGTGCGCCGTATGGCGCTGTCCGTGACCCGTACCGGTGTCTGCATTGTTTCGTTCATGTCATCCCGCTCGCCGTTTCCAGGACCGCAACAAACAAATCTCTGGATTATTGTTGAGCAAATATGTAGAGAGCGGACAGAAAAAGTCAAATCGCGGCGGGGCCTTACCCGCACCGTTTTATGCGGTATCCGGCATGGCCGGGAATGCGGCGGCCAGGCTGAACAACTGGATTGGTGTCATGAATCTGTATCGTCATTTCGAAACGGCCATCAGCACGGCGCTTGAGCGTCTGGTGGAAAACGGCACATTGCCCGCCGGGCTTGATTTTTCGCGCATCACCGCGGAACCGCCGCGCGATCCCGCCCATGGCGATATCGCTACCAATGCCGCGATGCTGCTGGCGCGGCCTGCCGGCTGCAAACCCCGCGATCTGGCCGGCAAGCTTGCCCCTCTCCTGGCGGAGCTGCCCGGGGTGGAGGCGGTCGAAATCGCCGGGCCGGGTTTTATCAACATGCGCCTGGGCACCGATTTCTGGCATGAACGCCTGCGTGAAATTCTGGCCCGCTCCCTCGATTACGGACGCAGCGATGTCGGCGGAGGGGAAAAGGTGAATGTCGAATATGTCTCTGCCAATCCGACGGGGCCGATGCATGTGGGCCATTGCCGGGGGGCGGTGTTCGGTGATGCCCTGGCAGCACTGCTGGAACATGCCGGCTTCGATGTCTGCCGCGAATATTACATCAACGATGCCGGCAGCCAGATCGATACCCTGGCCCGCTCCGTCCATCTGCGCTATTGCGAGGCGGCAGGCCGGGATATCGGTGAGATTCCGGAAGGGCTTTACCCGGGTGCCTATCTCATTCCCGTTGGTGAGGCCCTTTATGAGAAGGTCGGCGATCGCTGGCTTGATGCGCCTGAAGCGGAATGGCTTGGTGAAATCCGGGATTTTGCCGTTAGTGAGATGATGGAACTGATCCGGGGTGATCTGGCCGCGCTTGGCGTGCGCCACGATGTTTTCACCTCGGAAAAGACCCTTCATGAAAACGGGGCCATTCAGCGTGCCCATGACCGCCTGGAAAAGGACGGGCTGATCTATACCGGCGTGCTGGAACCGCCCAAGGGCAAGGTGCCGGAAGATTGGGAACCGCGTCCGCAGCTTCTTTTCAGGGCCTCGCAATTCGGCGACGATACGGACCGGCCGCTGCAGAAATCCGATGGCAGCTGGACCTATTTTGCCGCCGACATCGCCTACCATCTGGACAAATATGAACGCGGCTTCGCCAATCAGATCGATGTCTGGGGGGCGGATCATGGCGGTTATGTCAAACGGATGAAGGCTGCCGTCAAGGCGATTACGGGCGGCGGTGCGGTTCTGGATGTGAAGCTGTGCCAGCTCGTCAATCTGCTGGAGGACGGGCGGCCGGTGAAGATGTCCAAACGCGCCGGCACCTTTGTTACCCTGCGTGACGT
>CAYXDL010000166.1:0-5788 GCA_964463775.1 uncultured Hyphomicrobiales bacterium | reverse complement strand
CCGCACAGCAAATGGTCGAGGAAGCCCTGACCCGGATCACGACCCTCAGCACCGCCGAGGCCGCGGAACTGCTGAAGGAGGAAGGGGTTCTGTTCGTCGACCTGCGCGATATTCGCGAATTGCAGCGGGAGGGACGCATCCCCGATGCCCTGCACGCGCCGCGCGGCATGCTTGAATTCTGGGCCTGTCCCGAAAGCCCCTATCACCGTCCCCATTTCGCCAGGGCAAAGCGGCTGGTGCTGTTCTGTGCCGGGGGCTGGCGTTCGGCGCTGGCGACCTGCAGCCTGCAGGAGCTGGGCTATGAGAATGTCTGCCATATCGGCGGCGGCTTCAGCGCCTGGAAGGAGGCCGGCCTGCCGGTGGTGAATGCCACCTGCGCCCCCGTCGATCCCTGAACAGGGACGGCATGCCGGCAGGACACGCCCGCACGATTTGACCCGGCGGCGTTGCGGGCTTATCGTCCCGACGGAAGGAAAATGCTTCCGTCCGCGATCTGAACTGTACCGGGCAATCACAATGACCGCATTATGGGTGGCGCTGGGCAGCGCCCTGGGGGGCATGGGGCGCTACTGGATTTCAGGGCTGCTGGCCCGCAGCGTCGGCGAGACCTTTCCGTGGGGAACACTGGCCGTCAATGTCGCCGGCTCCTTTATCATCGGCCTTTTCGCCGTCATGAGCGGACCCGACGGGCGCCTGATCGTATCCCCCACGACCCGGCAGTTCGTCATGCTCGG
Organism: uncultured Hyphomicrobiales bacterium; assembly: GCA_964463775.1. GTDB lineage: Bacteria > Pseudomonadota > Alphaproteobacteria > Minwuiales > Minwuiaceae > JALXAG01. The sequence continues at coordinate 5,054 of CAYXDL010000166.1, read as the reverse complement.
CATGCTCGGCGGCTTCACCACCTTTTCCTCCTTCAGCCTGCAGACCCTGTCGCTGATGCAGGACGGGGAATGGCTGCCCGCCGCCTTCAACATTTTCGGCACCCTGGCCCTGTGCCTGGCCGGAGTTTATCTGGGCGCCACGCTCGGCACCATCATCAACCGGTAATTTCGGGGAAGAGGGATCCTGCCATGAAGCTCGCGAAAAATGCCACATTGCTGCGGATATTCATCGGCGAAAAGGACCGTGCCGACGGCAAGCCACTCTATGAGGCTCTGCTGCTGAAGGCCCGGGAAATGCATATGGCCGGCGGTACCGTCATCCGCGCCCCCATGGGCTTCGGGCGATCCTCGCGGCTGCATACGGCAAAAATCCTGCGCCTGTCGGATGACCTGCCCTTCATCGTCGAAATCGTCGATGAACAGGACAAGATCGACCGCTTCATCAGCGCCATAGAACCGATGATGGGCAGCGGCCTGATCACCATGGAAAAGGTCACGGTCATCCGCTATGGTGAACAGCGCCCCGAAGAAGAAACCGAAATTTCGTGACCCCCGCGACGGTTTGACGAAATCTTAACCCGTCGGGGGCAGGATCCCGTACACGCCTGAACATCCTGCACTCAGGGCCGAACCGGTAGCATCAGATCATGACCCTGCACACCGTCCATGCCGCACATCTCAGAACCGCCAGCGCGGCATTGCTTCTTCGCGATCCGGACGAACGCAGCAGTATCGCCCGCATGCTGGAAGCAGACGGTATCGCCGCCGGTGACACGGCGGCACCAGACTGGCCCGGAGCGGTATTGTGCCTGATCGACATCCCGTCCTATCAGGCGATGAGCGAAGCGGAAAAACGCGCGCTTGCCGAACGGATACCGCCGCACCGCTGGATCATTCTCTGCAACCATCCGGCCGGCAATGCGGCGCTCGACCTTCTGGAACAGGGGGCTCATGCCCTGCTGCACCGCCCTGTCGAGGAGCGCGAGGCACGATATCTTTTCACCCGGCTGCGTGATTTCGTCTGTCCCGGGGAAAACTCGGCCCTGAAGGACTGTCAGGCCAAGGCCCAGGCGACAAACGGTTTTCTGCGCACGCTGATCGACGCCATTCCCGCCCCGCTGTTCTACAAGGACAAAAACGGCATCTATCTGGGTTGCAACGAGGCCATGTCCCGTTTTCTCGGGCGGCAGGCCGAAGAAATCATCGGCAGAACAGTATATGACGTCGCCCCGCCCGATCTGGCCGAACGCTACCACAAGGCCGACATGGCCCTGATCGAGCAGCCGGGCATTCAGGTCTATGAAGCCCAGGTATCCACGCCGGAAGGGCTGCGTGACGTGATTTTTCACAAGGCCACTTATTACGATCCGGACGGGTCGGTCAGCGGCATGATCGGTGTCATCACCGACATCACTGAAAAAAAGAACCTGGCCGAACAACTGCGCCATGCGCAGAAAATGCGTTCCATCGGCCAGCTGACCGGCGGCATCGCCCATGACTTCAACAATATTCTGGCCATCATACTGGGCAATCTGGAACTGCTGAACGAAGCCGTCACCGACGATGAGCGCCTGAACCTTCTGGTCGACCGGGCCCTGGCGGCGGGCAACCGGGCGGCCTCACTGACGCAGAAACTGCTCGCCTTCTCGCGCAAGCAACCGCTGAATCCGCAGGATACGCATATCAACCGGCTGCTCGGCGATTTTCTTGATTTTCTGCAGCATTCGATCGGTAATTCGATTCCGATCACGCTGATCGCCGAAGCGGATGACGATCTGGCCACCATTGACCGGGATCAGCTTGAAAACGCCATCCTCAACCTGGCGATCAATGCCCGCGACGCCATGGGCGAGACCGGGAAGATCACCATCCGCACCGGCGTGGCCACGATCGCGAAAAAACACATCATCAATGACATGGCCGTCCTGCCCGGGCGTTATCTGCGCATCACCGTCAGCGATACCGGCCAGGGCATGAGCGAGGATACCGCCCGCCATGCCATCGACCCCTTCTTCACCACTAAGAAACCCGGGGAGGGGACCGGGCTTGGCCTGAGCATGGTCTATGGCTTCATCACCCAATCCGGCGGTTTCATGCAGATCGATTCCGCCCCCGGTGAAGGCACTGACATCATCCTGCATCTGCCGCTGACCGGCAACAGCCCGAAAAAAGGGTAATTCACAGATAAGGACTTGCCGCCAATGCCTGCGGATCCTCGCGGTCCGCCGCCGCCTCCTGCAGGATCCAGTTACGGAACTGAACGATCTTCGGCAGGGCGGCAAAGCGCTCCGGATAGACCAGATAATACGGATCGGGAGATGCAACCGGCAGATCGAAAGGCACGACCAGCCGCCGGGCCGCCAGTTCCTCCGCCACCAGAAAACGCGGTACCATGGCAACACCCAGTCCGGCCAGCGCCGCCTGTATGACCATCGAAAACTGTTCGAATACCGGACCGCGGCGGGCAAAATCCGCCTCCGCATCCAGCCCGGCATGATGCAGCCATTCCACCCAGGCATCCGGGCGGGTGGACAAATGCAGCAATGACTGCCGGCGCAGATCCGCCACCGTTTTCAGCGCCGGCCCTGCCGCGCCGTCCCGCAGGGCCGCCGTGCAGACGGGAATCATCTCCTCCCCCATCAGCATGATGCCCTTCAGATGCCCCCCTTCCGGCGGCCCCACCTGTATGGCGGCATCGAGCTGGTCGGCATCGAAATCGAACCGCCTGATCCGCGTCGCCAGATTGAGATCGATGCCGGGAAACCGGGCGGAAAACCGGCCCAACCGCGGCACCAGCCAGCGCGAACCGAAGGTTGGCGGCATGCCGATGCTGAGCAGGCCGCCATGACCGTCAAAAGCCATGATTTCCAGCGTCGCCCGTTCCGCATGATCGAGAATGGCCTTGACCTCCGGCAAAAATGCCTCCCCCGCCGCCGTCAGCACAAGGCGCCGTCCGACACGGCGGAACAGGGGCCTGCCGATCAGATCCTCCAGGCTGCGCATCTGGCGGCTGACCGCCCCCTGGGTCACGCCCAGTTCCTCGGCCGCGCGGGAAAAGCTCAGCCGCCGCGCCGCCGCTTCGAAACCACGCAGGGCCGTCATCGATGGAAGAATCCGCCGCATCGCTGCCGCTCCACAACATTAATGAGTTTTTATCATGACTAATGGCACTTTATCTCGTTTGTCGCCACAGAAATAATGGTTTATCTCTCTTTCCCGTGAAACTTACCGGAAGTTTCCTCACAGATAGAGCGGTGAGCACGCGCGGAGTTGAGAATGAAAAAATCCTTCGATGTCGTGATTGTCGGCGGCGCGCTCGTCGGCAGTTCGGTCGCCTGGCACCTGAAAGGCGTTCTCGGCTTTTCCGGCAGTGTCGCCGTGATCGAGGCCGATCCCGGCTATGCCAAGGCATCCTCCGCCCTTTCCGCCGCGTCGATCCGTCAGCAGTTTTCCACACCGGAAAACATCCGCATGTCCCAATACGGCATCGAATTCATCCGCGCCATGACAGAAGATGAGCGCATTGCCACGGATGTCGGCTTCACCGAGCATGGTTATCTTCTGCTCGCCAGCGGGGCCGGGCGCGACGTCATGGAAGCCAATCACGAAATCCAGCGGAATTGCGGCGCCGACATCGCCCTTCTCGCCCCCCCGGCGCTGGCCGAGCGCTTCCCCTGGCTGAACACCGGTGGCATCGCCCTCGGCGCGCTGGGCCTTTCCGGCGAAGGCTGGCTGGATGCCTATGCCCTGATGCAGGGGCTGCGCCGTGGTGCCAGACTTTGTGGCGCCGAATACATCACCGCGCGGGTAACCGCCCTCGGCATTGAGGATAATCGGGTCCAGAGCATAACGCTGGACAATGGGGAACAGATTTCCTGCGGCATCCTGGTCAATGCCGCCGGGGCTGCCGCCGCCAGAGTCGCGGAGATGGCGGGCATCGCATTACCGGTGGAGCCGCGCAAGCGCTGCGTCTTCGTTTTCGATTGCCGCGAAAGGCTGGAGGGACCTGTACCCGTTCCGCTGGTGGTTGAACCCGGCGGCGCCTATTTCCGCCCCGAGGGGCAGTACTACATCTGCGGCGTCTCTCCCGATGAGGCGGATGATTCCGCCTGCGAGGATTTCGATATCGATTATCGTTTGTGGGAGGAAATCCTCTGGCCGCGTCTGGCCGAACGCGTACCCGTCTTCGAAGCCATCAAGATGGTCAATGCCTGGGCGGGGCATTATGCCTATAATGTACTCGATCAGAACGCCATTATCGGCCCGCATGAGCAGATCGGAAACTTCCTGTTCGCCAATGGCTTCAGCGGCCATGGCCTTCAGCAGGCCCCGGCGGTCGGCCGGGGCATAGCCGAATGGATCGTCCATGGCGGCTGGCGCAGTCTGGACCTGTCCGCCTTCAGTTTTTCACGTATCGCCGAAGGGCGGAAAATCATCGAACGCAACGTTATCTGACAGGAAACAATCATGGATTACCGAAACATTCTCGACGCTTTCGATCTTGGCCATCTCGCCGATGGCGACGGGGCGCTGTCTGTTACCACGCCGATTTCGGGCGAGGTCATCGCCCATGTCCCCACAACCACCACGCTGGAGGTGGAGGGCATCATTTCCCGTGCGGAAAAAGCCTTCCGCGACTGGCGCGACATTCCCGCACCGCGCCGCGGCGAACTGGTGCGCCTGCTGGGTGAGGAACTGCGCGCCGGCAAGGAGGAGCTCGGCCGGCTGGTGACCCTGGAAGCCGGAAAAATCCTTCAGGAAGGCCTTGGCGAAGTGCAGGAGATGATCGATATCTGCGATTTCGCCGTCGGCCTGTCGCGCCAGCTTTACGGGCTGACCATCGCCTCGGAACGGCCGGGACACCGGATGATGGAAACCTGGCATCCGCTGGGTCCGACACTGGTGATCAGCGCCTTCAATTTCCCGGTTGCCGTCTGGGCATGGAATACGGCGCTGGCGCTGGTTTGCGGTGATCCGGTGATCTGGAAACCCTCGGAAAAGGCGCCGCTGACGGCGATGGCCTGCCAGCACATTCTGGAACGCGCGCTTGCCCG
>CAYXDL010000165.1:0-5791 GCA_964463775.1 uncultured Hyphomicrobiales bacterium | reverse complement strand
CAGCCGATATCCACAGGGATGACGGCGGCGCGGTTCGTCTTCTCCATCACCGCGTAATCAACGGAAATGTTTTCGGCGCGGGCGAAGGCATCCGCATCCAGACGGCAGAAATCGAGATCGCGTTCCGCGCCCTCCAGCGCCGTGCGGCAGGCCTGCAGGGTGTCGGGATCGTGGCGGGCCAGTTCGTCGATGAAGGCCCCGGCGGCAAGGACGAAAATGCCGGCATTCCAGCTGTAACCGCCATCGGCGAGATAGTGCCGGGCTGTTTCCTCATCGGGCTTTTCAACGAAACGATCCACTGTCCATGCCTGTTCATCGATGGCATCGCCGCGGCGGATGTAACCGTATCCGGTGTGGGGGCGGTCCGGTTCAATGCCGAATGTGACCAGATATCCCTGCCGGGCAAGCGTGGCGGCATGGTCGATGGCCCTGGCGAAACCATCCGCATCGGCGATGGCATGATCGGCGGGCAATATTGCCAGCACTCCGTCCGGGTCCTGCTTCTGAATGGCCAGTGCCGCCACGGCAACAGCCGGGGCGGTATTGCGCCCGACCGGCTCCAGCACGATGTCGGCGGGGCTGACGGCGATGGCGCGAAGCTGTTCGGCGATAATGAAACGGTGATCGCTGTTGCAGATGACCAGCGGGGCGCCGATGCCAGGGCGTCCCGACAGGCGCAGGGCGGTTTCCTGCAGCATCGTCCGCTCGCCGACCAGCGGCAGGAGCTGTTTGGGATACAGCGATCGTGACACGGGCCACAGGCGGGTGCCCGATCCGCCGGAAAGAATGACCGGATGAATATTCCCCTTATCCATGCCTGTTCCCTTGTTTTTCTGTCCCGTTACTGCCGTTGAGGGACGATCATCGCCATCTGTATTGAACAAATCATTAAGAGGGCCGGATGATGGCAGCATGTCCGGACCCGTGCAAGGGCGGAGACGGTTTTCTCCGTATTACCGTCTGCCCGACGCAACAGGGAGGTGGTAATGCGTCTGATGAAAGGATGATGTGATGAAACCTACAGGGTTGTTTGCGTTGTTTGTTCCGTTTCCGTCCGCTTTCGTTCTGCAGGCTCCGTCCCGGATGGCGGAAACGGCGATCGGTATGGTTTCACGGAACGAAGACGGGGCAGCTGTGGTGCGGTAAAACGGGCATGGCGTATTCCTTGGTGATCCTGCCGGTTTCATCGCGCCTTCCGCCGGCCTGCGCAAAACTTGCACCGCGGGCGGGGGGCTGTTAAGCATCGGTTCCGGCACGGCCTGAACAGGCCGGGATATATACGGCGGACAAGCGGGCGGTGATGACGAAAACAGCATTGATTACCGGGGTGACGGGCCAGGACGGGGCCTATCTGGCCGAACTGCTGCTGGAAAAGGGCTATGTGGTGCATGGGCTGAAGCGGCGCTCCTCATCCTTCAATACCGGTCGTGTCGATCATCTCTATGCCGATCCCCACGAACACGACACCCGCTTTTTCATGCATTACGGGGATCTGACCGACAGCACCAACCTGATCCGCATCATGCAGGAGGTGCGCCCCGATGAGGTATACAACCTGGCGGCGCAAAGCCATGTGCAGGTTTCCTTTGAAACACCGGAATATACGGCCAATGCCGATGGCATCGGCACGTTGCGCCTGCTGGAGGCGATCCGTATTCTGGGCATGGCCGGGCAGGTGCGTTTCTATCAGGCATCGACGTCGGAGCTTTATGGCAACGCCCCGGCGCCCCAGGATGAAAACACTCCCTTTCAGCCGCGCAGCCCCTATGCCGCCGCCAAGCTCTATGCCTACTGGATCACCGTCAATTACCGTGAGGCATACGGCATTCACGCCTCCAACGGCATATTGTTCAATCACGAAAGCCCGATTCGCGGCGAGACCTTCGTCACCCGCAAGATTACCCGCGCGGTGGCGGCGATCGAGCTGGGGCTGCAGAAATGCCTGTATCTGGGCAATCTCGATGCCCGCCGCGACTGGGGGCATGCCCGCGATTATGTCGAAGGCATGTGGCGGATTCTGCAACAGGAAAAACCCGGCGATTATGTGCTGGCAACCGGCGAAACCCATACGGTGCGCGAATTCGTCGAACGGGCCTTTGCCGAAACCGGCAGAAAAATCGAATGGCGGGGCAAGGGGGTCGATGAAGTCGGTATTGATGCCGCCAGCGGCCGCACCGTGGTGGCGATCGATCCGCGCTATTTCCGCCCGACGGAGGTGGATCTGCTGCTCGGCAATCCGCAGAAGGCGCGACGCGAACTGGGCTGGCAGGCCCGCATGAGCTTCGATGATCTGGTGCGGGATATGGTGCGGGCCGATCTGGTGATGGTGCGGGCCGAAGCCGCCACCCTCCACCGGGCCGACAAACCGGTACAGCCCGTGCACGGGGATGGGCGGGATGGCTGAACTCTATCCCCTTGCGGGCAAGCGCATATGGGTGGCGGGGCATCGCGGCATGGTCGGCTCGGCCCTTGTGCGGCGGCTTGGCCGGGAGGACTGCACGATCCTGACCGTCGGGCGGGAAGAGGTGGATCTTCTGCGCCAGAGGGCGGTGGAGGAATGGCTGGCGGCGGCGCGCCCGGATGCGGTTCTGGTGGCGGCGGCGCGTGTTGGCGGCATTCTGGCCAACGACACCCGACCGGCAGAGTTTCTGTATGAGAATCTGGCGATCGAAACCAATATCATTCATGCGGCCTGGAAAAGCGGGGTGGAGAAGCTGGTTTTTCTCGGCTCCTCCTGCATCTACCCGCGCGAGGCACCGCAGCCCCTGAAGGAGGAGGCCCTGCTGACCGGCCCGCTTGAGCCGACGAATGAATGGTATGCCATCGCCAAGATCGCCGGGATCAAGATGTGCGATGCCTATCGCCGCCAGTATGGCTGCGACTTCATTTCGGCCATGCCGACCAATCTTTACGGCCCCGGCGACAATTTCGATCCGCTGCATTCCCATGTTTTGCCGGCGCTGATGGTGAAGATCGACAATGCCCGGCGCGAAGGCCGCGATACGGTGGAAATATGGGGTTCGGGCCGGCCACGGCGGGAATTTCTGCATGTGGACGATCTGGCCGATGCCGTCATTCATCTGCTTTGCCATTATTCGGATGAGGGACACGTCAATATCGGTACGGGCAAGGATATTCCGATTGCCGGACTGGCCACTCTCCTGGCAGAGGTGATCGGTTTCGAAGGCCGCTTCATTTATGACGACAGCAAGCCTGACGGCATGATGCGCAAATTGCTGGATGTCTCTAAAATCACGGCTTTGGGCTGGCGGCCGCGCCTGAGCCTGCGCGAGGGGATCGGGGATGCCTATCGCTGGTATCTGGCCAATCGCGACCATGTCCGCGGCCTGACGGCGGGAGGCGGGGCATGATTCCGTCCTGCCGTCTTTACCTGATCACGCCACCGCGCATCAATGATCCGGCGGCTTTTGCCGATCTTCTGGCCGGGGCGCTGGATGCGGGCGATGTCGCCTGTGTGCAGTTGCGTCTGAAGGAGGCGGCGGATGAGGATATTCTGCGCGTGGGTGAGATGCTGATGCCTGTCTGCCATCAACGCGATGTCGCCTTTCTGGTCAACGACCGGCCGGATCTGGCAGCGGCGATGGAGGCCGATGGCGTGCATGTGGGCCAGGAGGATACGCCTTATGCCGAGGCCCGCCGGATTGTGGGGCCGGATGCCATGGTTGGCGTCACCTGTCATGATTCGCGCCATCTCGCCATCACGGCGGCAGAGGCGGGGGCGGATTACGTCGCCTTCGGCGCCTTTTATCCGACAGCGACCAAACAGGCGAAAAGCCGGGCCGAACCGGATCTGCTTTCCTGGTGGTCGGCACTGATGGAGGTGCCGGTTGTGGCCATCGGCGGCATCACGGTTGAAAACTGCGTCCCGCTGGTGCGGGCCGGGGCCGATTTTCTGGCGGTCTGCGGCGGGGTCTGGGATTATGCGGAAGGGCCGGCGGCGGCCGTGCGCGCTTTCAACCGTGCCATGGCCGGGGCATAACCGCGGCTGCGGCAGCGATGCCCGGTATCACGCACCGGCGCGTTTGGCCATTTCCCAGCCCATTTCCGCCAGTGGTGTTACGTGGCGGGCCATTTCCTCTGCCTGGGCGCTGGCGGCGGTGCCGTCGCGCACCCGTCCGGCGATGCCCTGAAGGATGGCGGCAAGTCGGAACAGGTTATAGGCCAGATAGAATTCCCAGTTGTCGATACCCTCCCGCCCGGTGCGCCGGCAATATGCGGCGATATAATCGCTTTCGGCGGGGATATTCAGCGCCTTCAGATCCAGCCCGCCAATGCCCCGGAACACGCCTGAGGGGATATGCCAGGACAGGCAGTGATAGGAAAAATCGCCGAGCGGATGCCCCAGCGTGGAAAGCTCCCAGTCCAGAATGGCCAGGATCCGCGGTTCGGTGGGATGAAAGATCAGATTATCCAAGCGGTAATCGCCGTGAACGATACTGGTTTCATCACCGGGAGGAATGTTTTCGGGAAGCCATTCCATAAGGCGGTCCGCCGCTTCGATCTTCTCTGTTTCGGAGGCGCGGTACTGTTTCGACCAGCGGCCGATCTGGCGGGCGAAGTAATTGCCCGGCTTGCCGAAATCCTCCAGCCCCAGCGCCTTGTAATCCAGCATGTGCAGCCGGGCGATGACATCGTTCATCGCATCATAAATCGCCGGGCGTTCGTCCCGGGGTACTTGCGGCAGGCTCTGATCCCAGAAGATGCGCCCCTCGATGAAATCCATGACATAGAAGCTGGTGCCGATAACCTCGTCATCCTCGCAGAGCAGATGCACGGGGGCGACGGGCATGCCGGCCTTGCCAAGGGCCGAAAGCACCCGATATTCCCGGTCCACCGCATGTGCGGAGGGCAGCAGCTTGCCCGGCGGTTTGCGGCGCAGGACGTATTTCTTTGTTGGGGTGGTGAGCAGATAGGTAGGGTTCGACTGTCCGCCTTTGAACTGACGGACCTCAAGCGGGCCTTCGAACCCGTCGAGATTCTCCTCAAGATAGGTGGCGAGACGATCGATGTCGAAACGGTGCTGTTCGCGGATTTCCGTTGTGCCGGTGAAGGCGCTGCTATTATCCGTCATGTCATCCCCCCAGAAGCTGCGTATTTTTCTATCCGGTTCTATCCGGCGCTTTTTTCCCGCGCGACGGCGCGCCAGCCGATATCGCTGCGGCAGAAGCCTTCGGGCCAGTCTATGGCGGCAACGGCACGGTAAGCCCTTGCCTGTGCCTCTGTTACGTTTCGGCCCAGTGCGGTAATGCCGAGAACACGCCCGCCATTGGCGAGGATCTTATCACCTTCGCGCCGCGTGCCGGCGTGAAAGATCGTCACACCTTCCAGAGCTGCCGCGGCATCAAGACCCCGGATCTCGCTGCCCTTGGCATAATTCCCGGGATAGCCCTGTGCCGCCATCACGACCACCATTGCCGTTTCGGGGCGCCAGCGGGGGGTGACCTTATCCAGCGTGCCGTTGCGGCAGGCGAGAAGGAGTTCGGGCAGATCGCTGTCAAGACGGGCCATCAGCACCTGGCATTCCGGGTCGCCGAAACGGACATTGTATTCAAGCACCTTGGGCCCTTCAGGCGTGATCATCAGCCCGGCATAGAGAACGCCTTTGAAGGGCCGGCCTTCCGCTTTCATGCCGCGGACCGTGGGGCGGATGATGGTGTCGAGAATTTCTCTCTCCAGCGCCGGGGTGATGATCGGTGCCGGTGAATAGGCCCCCATGCCACCGGTATTCGGCCCCGTATCGCCATCACCTACGGCCTTGTGGTCCTGGGCC
>CAYXDL010000164.1:0-5846 GCA_964463775.1 uncultured Hyphomicrobiales bacterium | reverse complement strand
CGGATGCGTCTTGCGGCCGAAGCCGATGGTGAAGGCTGGCGGCTGTCTGGGCGCAAGGTGCATATTACCAATGGCCCCGTCGCCTCTCTGGGAATGATTGCCGGCAGGATTCCGGCATTGGGTGAAAAGCGCGACATCACATTGTTTTTTGTCGATCTCTCCGCTGAAGGAACCAGCCGGGGGGATCTGGAAGACAATCTCGGCATTCGCACCAGCCCCACCTGCGATCTGATTTTTGACCGGGTTCGGCTGGAGGATATCAACATCATGGGCAAGCCGGGTGATGGGCTGCGCATTCTCTATCGCATCATTGCGTTTGAACGCGCCCTGTATGGTGTTATTGCCTCGGGCCTGATCGAAAACATGATTGGAACGGCGATGGACAGGGTTGAAACCCGCCGGGCCTTTGGCAGGCCGATCGGTGACTATCAATATGTGCAGGGGCGGATCTCGGATATGAAGGCGGCTTCGGTGATTTGCCGCCTGCTGACATATTCAGGGTTGGAAAAACTCGACAAACAGACAAAGGATGCGTCGATTGTCTGTTCCATTGGCAAATTCATGGCCGGGGAGAAACTGCTTGAGGCCGCCGAGCACCTGGTTCAATTGCATGGCCATCTGGGCTTTATGAATAATGCGCTGAGCCGTCAGCTGCGCGATGCGGCCGGCATGCGTATTGCCGGTGGAACCAGCGATATACAGAAGATCAATATTTTCAATCAGCTAAGGGCCCAGCGACAGGCCATGCTCATGACCGGGACTTCCGCACAGGCGGCGGAATGATGAGTGGCGGAAGATGGCGGCAGTTGTGTGTCTGCGCCTGCCGTCATCTCCGGCCCGGGGACAATGAAACCGCTCAGGTGCTGGCAGTTCATGGGCCCGGTCACCACCCTGCCATCAGGTCATGGCGGTGACCGGAAGTGCTTCGCGCATCAAAGGCCGGTTGTCATGCAGCCAGCCACTGACGAATGTTTTCCGCCTTGGGCAGCCCTCCGGCATGAACGACATTGCCGTCAATGACCAGTCCGGGAGTCGATGCCACGCCATACTGGGCGATTTCGGCATAATCAGTCACCTTCTCCACCGCGACGGGAATATTCGCGGCGGCGGCTTCCTCTTCAACCATTCTCACCAGAGCGTCGCAACGCTTGCATCCGGGGCCGAGAACCTTGACATTTTTCATCGTGATTTCCTCATTTGACAGGGGTTTCAGAACAGGGCATTGAAAAGAAAGCCGACGGCAAGAATGCCGGTACCGACCACGCCGGCAAACACCGCAATCAGGCGCACCGTCAGAACCTTGCGCAGAATGATCATCTCCGGCAGGGACAGGGCGATCACCGACATCATGAAGGCAAGAACGGTGCCCAGTGCGGCGCCCTTGCCGATCAGCGCCTCAACGACAGGGATGATGCCGGCGGCATTGGAATACATGGGGATGCCGATGACAACGGCGGCCGGAACCGTCCACCATTCATCGCGGCCCATGATCCTGGCCATCAGATCGGCAGGGACATAGCCATGGATGGCGGCGCCTGCCGCAATGCCGAGGATGATCCAGATCCAGACCCGGCCGACAATATCCCGCACGGCTTCCAGCCCTTCCTTGATCCGGTCGATGACGGTCAGCTTTTCATCGGGAATATCCGCTGCTCCACTGCGAATATTGAGGACCCATTCCTCCAGCCATCCTTCCAGCTTCAGCCGTCCGATGACCCAACCGGCAACGATGGCGACGCCGAGGCCGAACAGCAGATATGTCAGGGCGATTTTCCAGCCAACCAGGCCGAACAACAGGCCCAGCGCCACCTCATTGACCATGGGTGCTGCGATCAGAAAGGAAAATGTGACGCCAAGAGGGACGCCCGCGCTGACAAAGCCGATGAACAACGGTACGGCGGAACAGGAACAGAAGGGCGTGACGATACCCAGACAGGCGGCAAGCACATTGCCGACACCTTCGCGTTTACCGGCCAGAATGGCCCTGGTGCGTTCGGGGGAAAAGAAGCTGCGCACGATGCCCATGAGAAAGACGATCAGGCTCAGCAGCATGATGACTTTCGGCGTGTCATAGGTGAAGAAGGCCACGGCTTCATACAGATGGCTGCCCGCCTCTATGGGCAGCAGACCGGTGAGCCACCGGGAAAAGGGAATGAGCTGGCTGTAGAGGACGAACCACAAGACAATGGCCGCAAGGGTCAGCGATACCCACTTCACCGTGGAAGCACTTTCATTGCCGGGCAGGTTTTCCTGGAGAGTGGGAGTGCTCATGCGGATTTCCTTTGTTTCAGATCATGGCGATAGCTGGCCAGTGCGGCATCGACGAGCTGAACCGTCTGCTGCGGCAGGTTGGGGTTGCGCCTGTAACGGACCCATTGCGCATCGCGGTAATCCACGATCAGCCCGGCCTGTTTCAGGGTGCGCATATGGCGTGACATGCGTGATTGTGTTGCTCCCAGCCTCTGCATGAGTTCGCACAGGCAGTGTTCCTCGCCGTCCCAGATCAGCGACAGGGCCCCCAAACGTGTTGGCTCCGCCAGAGCGGAGAGGATATTCAGTGTGTATGTCATAATCCGCATATGCGCATAAGCGCATATCAAAGTCAAGGTATATTCACAAAAAAATGTGGTGAAAATGCCGGTGAGAAAGGATTGGCGCAATAGGTCGGTGGAAAATGCCGGTGAGAAAGGATTGGCGCAAAAGGCGGCGGGAAAGGTCGGTGGAAAAGGCGCCGGGGAAGACGGCGTGAAAAGGCGGGCAATGGTAAGAAACCGCCGCAAAGGCGGGGCTCAGGCAATAAGGCGGGAACCATCGCCCTCATCCCCTCTCACTGATGTCGTGGTGCTTCAATTCGGCCATTTGCCGGCAGAGGAGCGGAAACCTCAGATCGCGTATCCGGGACAGCCGGGGGGAGCCGTGGAATCGGCCCCCGGAGGGGGGAGGGGGCGCGGGCAGAGCATGAAAAAGGGGCCCACGCATGGGGCCCCTTGATTGTGACTGAACGGCAATCAGGCGATCAGTGCAGATGTTTCCTGATATCCTCGATCGAGGTTTTGATCAGGGCGTTGGCCTTTTTGGCATCCATGTTGTCACGGATGACCTTACGGGCGGCTTCCACGGCCGCCGTGGCGGCCACGGCGCGGACCTCCTGCATGGCATGAGCTTCGGCCTGCTCGATCTTCTGCTCCGCTGCCGCGGTGCGCCGTTCGAGCATTTCATCAAGGGCGGCCTTGGCTTCCTGCGCATACAGCTCAGCCTCTTCCTTGGCCAGGGCAATGATCGCCTCGGCCTCCTCACCGGCGGCATCGGCCTTGCGCTTGTATTCGGCGAACAGGGCCTGTGCCTCTTCACGAAGGCGCTGGGCCTCGTCCAGTTCCTTTGCAATGCGGTCGGCCCGTTCGTCCAGCTTTGCCGCAATCATCCGGGGCAGTTTCAGGTAGATTGCCAGCGCGACGAAAACGACAAAGCCGATGGCGACCCAGGTTTCGGGATTGCTGAACATCAGCGCCCTCCCATCGTTGAGTCTATGGCGGCAGCCAGCGCGGTCTCGTCTGCGGCCTCACCGGTCAGCCGTTCAACGATTGCCGAGGAGGCCTGCAGGGCGATGTCGCGGACATTGGCCATGGCCGCCTCACGGGCTTCGGCAATGCGCTCTTCGGCCTTGCGGGTCTTTTCCTCGATATGCGCGTCCACTTCCGCGCGCCGGGCCTCGATTTCCGCATTGATCCTGGCGCGGTTCTCGGCGGCGATGGCATGGGCGCGCTCACGGGCTTCCGCCATGGCGCGCTCATATTCCGCAATGGCCTGTTCAGTATCGGCTTTCAGCCGTTCGGCCTTGTCCAGATCGTCCTGGATGCGCTTCTGGCGTTCTTCCAGCACCTCGGCGATGCGGGGCAGGGCGATGCGCGACATCAGCACATAGAGAAGAACGAAGGTAATCGCCAGCCACACAATCTGTGGCGAATAGGTGGCGAAATCTAACTGGGGCATGCTTGACCCTCAGGTGCCGTGAAAGGTTGGGATGTGACTTCCTTAACCTGTGATCAGAATGCGAACAGGATCAGGAAGGCAACCACGAGGGCGAACAGGCCGATGGCTTCGGTCAGGGCAAAGCCCAACAGCACATTGCCGAAAACCTTCGCGGAGGCGGCCGGGTTGCGCAGCGAACCGGAGATGTAGTTGCCGAAAATCGTACCGATACCGACGCCAACACCCGCCAGGGCGATCGTGGCCAGACCGGCGCCAATCATCTTTGCAGCTTCGAGTTCCATGATGCGTTTCCTTCTGTTCAGTAATTCAGTTCAGTTGCGGTTAAAACTCCACACCGTTCCGGGGCTCAATGGCCCGGATGCAGCGCATCGTGAAGATACAGGCAGCTCAGAACGGTGAATACGTAGGCTTGCAGCATGGCAATGCCGATTTCCATGCCCGTCAGGGCAATGATGAACAACAGCGGCGCCCACCCGGCCAGCAGGCCGAGGGAAACGACGAAGCCGCCAAAGACCTTCAGCATGGTGTGGCCGGCCATCATATTGGCGAAAAGCCGGACCGACAGGCTGATCGGGCGGACGAAATAGGAAATGATTTCGATCGGCACCAGAATGATCAGCAGGAACCACGGCACACCGGAAGGCACGAAAAGCTTCAGGAAGCCGGTGCCGTTCTTGATGAAACCGATGATGGTCACGCCGACGAACACCACGGCGGCCATGGCAAAGGTGACGATGATATGGCTGGTGGGCGTAAAGCTGTAGGGGACCATGCCCAGGCTGTTGTTGAACAGGATGAACACGAACAGCGTGAAGATGAACGGGAAGTATCGCCGTCCGCCCGAGCCGACATTGTCGCGCAGCATGTTGGCGACAAACTCATAGACAAGTTCGGCCATGGACTGCCAGCGGCCGGGAACCATGGCGCGTCCGCGCATGCTCAGGGTCAGGAAGGCGGTGGCCAGAATGACGGAGATCATCATCCACAGGGATGAATTGGTGAAGGAGGCGTCGATCCCGCCAAGGGGGATTTCGATCAGCTTCCTGATCTCGAATTGGGCGAGAGGGCTATGCTCTTCCAAGGCTCAAATCCATTTTTTGCGGCAGGGCGGGCCTTTCCTTGTACACAGCAGAGCAGGCGCTGTGTCTGTCATTCCCGTCCCTCGCCGTCTGTTCCCTCATCCACGGCGTTCCTGCCGATGCGGTAGACATTGCGAATGCCAACCCCGAAACCCAGCAGCAGAAACACCAGCATCAACCATGGTTTCGTGTCAAACCACTTGTCCAGCCACCAGCCGATAAAACCGCAGACGCCGAGCGCCACGACAATTTCGACCGAAACGCGCCAGGCCATGGCTTGCGCACTGTCCGGACGCCTGGCCGGGTTCAGCCGGTCCCCGAAAGGATCCGATTCGTGTTCCCGGGCCTGTTTCAGGCGGGCATCCAGTGCTTTCAGCGCCTCCCGTTCCTGCATGAACACACGCTGTTCGTCTTCAGGGGGCTTGGAATTCACACCCTCTTTCCCCCGATCATCGTCATCCTTTCCGGGGCCGTTCACGGCTTTCTCCCGGCAGGATCGCGGTCAGAGAGAACAAGCGCTTTCTTCATCAACATGCGCATCATTCATCCGGCCCGCTCGAACAGTGTGGCGGCAGGTGCCAGGCCACGTCAAAAGCGCGGCAAACCTACTGGCAGGTGCAGGGCAAGTCAAGAGCGAAAGAACCTGCCCCCCGGCGATGATCTGCCCCGCCTCCTGCAGGGGCGTTCAGGCGCTGTCGCGCCATTCCTCGGCAGTGGACAGATCGACCGATACCAGCTGCGAAATTCCCCGCTCCGCCATGGTGACGCCGAACAGCC
>CAYXDL010000163.1:0-5849 GCA_964463775.1 uncultured Hyphomicrobiales bacterium | reverse complement strand
CCAGAATGATCCGCCGGTCACCGCGCTTGGCCGTACCGACAAGACCATAACCGGATTCCTGTGTATGGCCGGTTTTGAAGCCATCAGCCCCCATATTCTTGTACAGAAGCGGATTGCGGTTCCCCTGCTTGATCCCGTTATAGGTAAAGCTTTTCTCCGAGAAATATTTGAAATACTGAGGGAAATCCCTGAGCAGCCGCACGGCCAGGATCATCAGATCGCGCGGTGTCGTCACATGCTCGGGATCGGGCCAGCCGGTGGAGTTCTTGAAATTGCTGTTCATCATGCCCAGTTCGCGGGCCTTTTCGTTCATCAGGGTGGCGAAGGCATCCTCCGAGCCGGCCAGCCCCTCGGCCACCACGATGCAGGCATCGTTGCCCGACTGCACGATGATGCCCTGGATCAGATCGTCGATACGCACCCGGTCACCGGCCTTGACGAACATTTTCGATCCTCCCTTGCGCCAGGCCTTTTCACTGACCGGCAAGGTGTCATCCAGGCTGATGGCGCCGCTGGCCAGGCGTTCGAACAGCAGATAGATGGTCATCATCTTGGTCATGGAGGCCGGATACATCTGCTTGTCGGCGTTCTTTTCCAGCAGCGTGGCGCCGGTATCGTAATCGATCATCAATGCGTATTCGGCCGGGGTTTCAATCGCCCTGGCGGAGGAAACGGCAAATACCGCCAGGGCCATCATGGCGGAAAAAGCGGCCAGGAGGGAGTTTCTGATAGCTTTCATCACACTATTCATTTCCAAAAAGGGTTGTGGCTTTCCATGATTGTCCCCCGCAATTGGGCGACAATACGGCGCGCGCACTGTTCAATCAACGATGATGCGCGCCCCGGCCTGCCCCATGTCGAAGACCTTGCGCAACAGAGCATCGGCCTGTTCCACCGTATCGATCGGGCCGATGCGCACACGGAAGTAATCCGTATCGCCAACCAGCTTCTGGTCGATGCGCACTGGTCCCAGCGGCGACAATCTGGCCCGCAGGCGGTTGGCGTTTTCATAACGGGTGAAGGCCCCCGCCTGCACATAGATATTGGTGCCGCCGCTGACCGGCACCTGCTCAACCAGCGGTGCGGGGGTACCCTGCCCGTCAGGCTGCCCCCCTGCTTTGGCCGTCGGTGCCGGCGAAGCTGAGACCTTCTCCGCGGGTTCGGCCGCCGGCGCGGCGGTGCCCGGCGGTGGTGCCAGGGTTGCAACCTGAACGCCGGCCTGTGGCGCTGCCGTTACCTTTTTCTGCTCTTCCTTCGTGATGGCTTTCTGGTTGAGAACAAAAACTTCTCCGCCCTTTTTCGCATTGCCGCCCTTTCCGGCGGCAACGGTTGTTGCCGGTGGTGTACGCGGCAGCACGGTGACGCGAACCTTGGCCGTTCCCTGCTTGTGCATGCCCAGAAGCTGCGCGGCCCGGCGTGACAGATCGATGATCCGCCCGGGCACGAAAGGACCACGGTCATTGACCGTAACAACAATGCTGCGCCCGTTTTCCAGATTGGTCACGCGCACCCTGCTTGGCAGCGGCAGGGTCTTGTGCGCGGCGGTCAGGGCATTCATGTCATAGATCTCGCCGCTGGCGGTTTTGCGCCCGTGAAAGGGTTCCCCATACCAGGAGGCTATGCCCGTCTCATCGTAATCGGGATCATCCTTGGGATAATACCAGACGCCGTTGATCTGGTATGGCTTGCCGATCTTGACCGGCCTGTCGAGCCGGCTGGTCGGCACCTCGTCCTGTGAACGGGCGATCTGCTTGGCGGCAAAAAAGGCCAGCTTGGTTTCGGCACATCCCGACAGCAGGAGCAGGATTCCCACGATGCAGGCGGCAGGCAGCCGGCGTGTCAATATCATGCCCTTTCCATCAACGCTCTTTCCCACAGGCGATTTCAGCAATGTAACGGTCCTTTTTGCCTGCGGCAATGGCCCTTTATCCTGTCGGGCGGATTCGCCGGCGTTCAGGAGGTTTCACGCCTCAGCCGCGCCAGCAATGCCATGTCCGGATAGGCATCAGCGGGCAGTCCTGCCTTTTTCTGAAAGGCGCGGATGGCCTTGCGGCTGCGGGCGCCGATGATGCCGTCCGCCGGCCCGGCGTCATATCCCAGCATGTTCAGACGTTGCTGTATCTCTTTGATCTCGCTGTATTTCAGCGGCCTGAAATTTTCCGGCTGCGGTTGCAGTCCGCCCCATTGCCCGACCAGGGCATCCGCCAGCTGGCCGACGGCCAGCGCATAGTTGACCGAACGGTTCCACGCCATGATGACGGTGAAATTACCATAAACCAGAAAGGCCGGCCCCCAATGCCCTGCCGGCAGGACAACCGCCGCCTTGAAATCGGCAAGCGGCAATGGTGCCCCGCCGGGGCGTCTCAGCCCTTCCCGTGCCCAGTCGGCGATATCCCTCCAGTAATCGAGACGGGCCTTTTCCCAGTCGAAATTCTCCGGCAGGGCCACTTCCCTGCCCCAGCGCTGATCCGCCCGCCAGCCGATGCCCGAAAGATAATTGGCCGCGGAAGCAAACGCATCCGGCAGGCTGGACCACAGATCGACCTTTCCATCGCCATCGCCATCCACCGCATAGGCGATATAGGTTGAGGGGATGAACTGCATATGCCCCATGGCCCCGGCCCAGGACCCGACCATGCGTTCCGGTTCGATATCACCGCGGTCGATGATGCGCAGCGCATCGAGCAGCTGCACACGGAAGAAATCCGACCGCCGTCTGTCATAGGCCAGGGTGGCGAGTGCGCCGATGATCGGGATTTTTCCCTTGTAACTGCCGTAATTGGTTTCCAGCCCCCAGAAGGCGACGATATATTTCGCCGGGACGCCGTAGCGGGCGCTGATCCGGGCCAGCAGCCTGCGGTGACGGGCGAGCATTTCGCGCCCCTTGCGGATTCGTGCAGGCGTCAGGCGCCGGGCCATGTAGTCCCAGTATGTCTGGGTGAATTCATCCTGATTGCGGTCGGCATGCAGCACGCGGCGCAGGGGTTTGAGGCCGGTCAGGGCCTTGTTCAGGGTTTTTTCCGAAATGCCCTTTTGGCGGGCCTCACGGCGGAAATCGGCGAGCCAGGCCTGAAAATCGCCGCTGCCGGCATTTTCCGCCACAGTCTCCGATGCGGTGTCCTGCTGCTGGGCCTGGGCCGGAAGGGCCAGGATCCACGGAAGCAGGAGAGCAAGGAAAAACAGGGCCATGGCTCTGTTGAGATCGTGATGGAACAATGTCATTACCGGCCAGTCCCTGTTGTTCTGAAACGAAACCGACCATAGGATAAACAGGCTGTCATCCGCAACCATGCAAGCTGCGGGTCAGACCGAATGGAGAAGAGAGTGGTGTACCTGACCAAACGACGCGCCAACGGGCTGGCGGCGATACTGCTGGTCATCGGCGGATTGCTGATCGCCTTTACCAAAACGATCCTGCCTGCCGTCATCGGCACGGCACTGGCCGTGATCGCCGGAGGGTTGCTTCTGGCGGGGCGTCGCCTGCCGGATACGGAGAACAGGCCACGTTAGGCCGCCTGGCGCTGAATCGCACATCCGCACCTTAGCCGGAGATAAAAAGACGGGGCCGCGTCAGGCCCCGTCTTTACTGTTACGCCATTTGCCGCAGCCCTGTTTCAGGCGGCGCGATGTGCTGAACGGCCGCCCCGCTGGCCGGCGCCGCGGCGGCGCTGAGCGGGGCGCTTTCTGTTTCGCGCCGGGCTCCGCCGGGCATGGCCCGGATCATTGGCGATCTCCTCCGCATGGAAGGGGTGATCAGCATTGACGGGCACGTCCTGGCGGATGGTGCGCTCGATATCCCGCAGCAGGGCCCGTTCCTCGTGATCGCAGAAGGAAATGGCGATGCCGCTGGCCCCGCCCCGGGCCGTGCGGCCGATGCGATGGACATAGCTGTCCGGTTCATGCGGCAATTCGAAGTTGATCACATGGGTAACCCCGTCGACATCAATGCCCCGCGCGGCGATATCGGTGGCCACCAGGGCACGGATATTACCGTTGCGGAAGCCGCGCAACGCCCGCTGGCGGGCATTCTGGCTCTTGTTGCCATGGATGGCATCGGTGCGAATGCCCTGCTGATCCAGATGTTTGGCCACCCGGTCGGCACCGCGTTTGGTGCGGGTGAAGATCAGCACCCGCTCGACATCCTCGTTCTGCATCAGATTGCCGAGCAGGGCGCGCTTCTTGTCCTTGGCCACGAACAGCACGTGTTGTTCCACCCGTTCGGCGGTGGTGGCGGCTGGTGCCACCTCGATGCGGACGGGATCGTTGAGCAGACCGCTGGCCAGCCCCTGCACCGCCTTGGGCATGGTGGCGGAGAACAGCACCGTCTGACGTGCGAAAGGTATTTTTGCCGCGATCTTCTTCACATCGTGGATAAAGCCCATATCCAGCATGCGGTCGGCCTCATCGAGGATGAAGGTCTCCACGCCATCGAGATGCAGATGGCGCTGATTCATCAGGTCAAGCAGGCGGCCCGGTGTCGCGACCAGAATATGCACACCCCGTTTCAGGGCGTTGATCTGCGGGCGGATCGAGGCGCCGCCGAAAACCACTGCCGAGCGCAGGCGCATGTGACGCCCATAAAGGCGCAGACTGTCGGCTATCTGTCCGGCAAGCTCGCGCGTCGGCGCCAGGATCAGGGCCTGCGGGCGGCCCGATACGGGGCGGGCATTGTTTTCCGCCAGCCGATGCAGCAGCGGCAACACGAAAGCGGCTGTCTTGCCGGTGCCGGTCTGGGCGACGCCCAGAAGATCCCGTCCTTCAAGAAGCGGTGCGATTGATTGGGCCTGAATGGGGGTTGGTGTGGTGTATCCCTCGTCGGTAATGGCGCGAAGGATGGGCTGGGCCAGGTTGAGGCCAGCAAATGCGTTCATGGGGTAAAAAATCTCTCTGAAAAAAACGTGTGTTCGCCTTCATCCGCCGGATGAGGCGTGCCGGCATCATGCAGGCTTTCCGGCGGCATCGCGCCATGATTCGCGAAAGATCGCGCCCATGACGGAAAACCGCCTGACGAAACGCCCGTATGTGCCGTGAAAATCAGCCGGATGAGGGTAACGCAATGTTCCGCACGAACCGGCGAGCGATCAGTATCGACCTTGGAGGGAGTGTCGCTGGCCGCAGTAAGGCGCCTTTTATGCGGACAAGTCAAGACAATTCGTCCCTCAGCATCCGAATATTGCCGCAGACGGGGAAATGATGCTGGACGGCGCCGGTTCGGAGGGCTAAAAATCTCCGCCGGAGAAACGGCACGAACGAACGGATGGGTGGCCGAGCGGTTGAAGGCACCGGTCTTGAAAACCGGCAGGCGCGCGAGCGTCTCGTGGGTTCGAATCCCACCCCATCCGCCAGTTCCTTTCATTAACTCTTCCCTCTGGTTCTTCCTACTTAATGAGGGACAGGCAGCATTCACTACACGCGGTTGATGATGCCATTCCAGCCGTAATGAGCCAAGCCCTTCAACCGATGATCTGATCTTCCTTCACGACACAGGGCATCCTTGTACTGAATTCCGGGAAGGCAAAAGCCCGGATATTAGGATTCACCGATTGGCAATCGCCGTCAGAAGGCGGCTGAGTGCCTCATCAAGGCGGGCGCGCGTGCAGGCAATGTTGAGGCGGGCGAAGCCTGCGCCGTTCTCGCCGAAGGCGATGCCGCGTGTCACCGCCCATCCCGCCTTTGTGCGCAGGAAATCGTGCAGCGCATCGGCCGTCAGGCCCAGGTCGCGGAAATCGAGCCAGAGCAGGAACGTGCCTTCAGGCTCAATCAGCCTGACACCGGCCTGCCCGTTCAGCCTCTCGCGCATCAGAGCGAGATTGCCGGCGATATAGGCGATCGCCGCATCCAGCCAGGCG
>CAYXDL010000162.1:0-5859 GCA_964463775.1 uncultured Hyphomicrobiales bacterium | reverse complement strand
CCGCCGCCTTGCCCAGGGACATGACAAAGCCGAGGATAACCGTCAGCGTCACGAAAACCGGCAGGCTGATGCCGAAGGAGAACTCGATCGGCCCTTTGATGCCCTGCACGATGTAACGGGTTTCGGGGTAGCTGAGAATGAACAGGCAAACGAGCGAGACGATGAAGGTCAGATACATGACGGCACGCGCGCCCCATTTATCCGACATCCATCCGCCAAGGGCCCGGAAGACCGAACCCGGCATGGCATAGGCTGCCGCCAGCATGCCCGCTGTTTTCAGATCCAGCCCGTAGGCGCCGACATAATAGCGCGGCAGCCAGGATGCCAGGGCGACGAATCCGCCGAAAACGAAGAAATAATAGGTCGCGAAACGCCAGACCTGCATGTTTTTCAGCGGCGCAAGCTGCATGGCGGCGCTGACCGGTTTCTCGCCAGCCTCCTTGCGCGCCTTGTGTGCCGGATCATCTTCGGTGAAGAGGTAGAAGATGATCGCCATGGCCACCAGAATGGCCGCATAGATCTGTGCCGTTTCCTCCCAGCCGAACGCGATCACCAGGAAGGGGGCGCCGAAATTGGTCACGGCCGCACCGACATTACCGGCGCCGAAAATACCCAGCGCCGTACCCTGCTGTTCCTTCGGATACCAGCGCGAGACATAGGCCACGCCGACAATGAAGGAGCCGCCGGCCAGACCGACACCCAGCGCGGCGACCAGGAACATGTAATAGCTTTCCACCGAAGAGAGCAGATAAGTCGCCACCGCCGTGGTCAGCATCTGCAGGGTGTAGACCAGGCGCCCGCCGAACTGTTCCGTCCAGATACCAAGGAAAATCCGGCTGACGGAACCGGTCAGAACCGGTGTCGCCACCAGAATGCCGAATTCGGTTTCCGACAGGCCGAGATTCTGTTTGATCCTGACGCCGATAATGGAAAAAATCGTCCACACGGCAAAACACACGGTGAACGCTATGGTGCTCATGACAAGCATGCGATGCCGTTTGCTTGCCGGGACTCCTTCGAGATTGTTCATCTTCGTCCCCTCTCTTCAGATGCCGCCACCCGGATGGCATCAGCGGATGGCAGCGAATGCGACGCTAGTGGAGAGGATTTATGAATGAATTCGCCGATTCTTTATTGACACAAATCAATACGAGACCCGCAAACGACAAAATAAATCACCGACATAATATTTTCATTTCTTCAGTTGACACAATGAATACTGTAATACGTATTATGCATAGTATCCTGTTGACAAGAGGCGCAACCTTGCTTGATAAATATCAAAATTTTTCTGGAGCGAGATATGCGCCCGGGTGACAAGAGTGCCGTACGCCATCTGGATCTGTTCGCGGGAATGTCCGAACAGGCCTTTGACGCCCTGTTCGAAGCCGCTTATCTGCAACGCTTCCCCCAGGGCGTGCAGCTGATCAATGAGGGGGATCCGGCCGATTTTCTCCATGTTGTCCTCGACGGGCAGGTGGAAATGTTCGCCACCTGGAACGGGCGCGAGACGGCAATGATGGTGTTGCAGCCCGTATCGACCTTCATTCTGGCCGCCGTCCTGCGCGATGCCGTTTATCTGATGAGCGCCCGCACATTGGAAGCCTCGCGCATCCTCATGCTTCCGGCGGAAAAGATCCGAAGCGTGATGATGGAAGATTCCGCCCTTGCCCAGGCCATGATTCGGGAGCTTGCCACCTGCTACCGGCAGACGATCATGAACCTGAAGAATCAGAAGCTGCGCACATCGGCCGAACGCCTGGCCAATTACCTGCTTCGCCTGCATCACCGCCAGCAGGAGGAAACGGTGATCCTGCCCTTCGACAAGCGCACCCTGGCCTCCCTGCTTGGCATGACGCCGGAGAACCTCTCCCGCGCTTTCGGCGCGCTCAGACCCTATGGGGTGGAGGTCAACGGCCGCTCGATCCGGCTCTCCCGCCTTGACGAACTGGAGCGTTTCGCCAAACCCGATCCGCTGATCGACGTACCGAGCAACTGACGAGAGCCCGGGTTCTCCGCAAGGCGCTATTCCACCGGCAGACGGGTCAGCAGGCCCTTCAGGGCCACCCCCTCCGCACCATGCAGATAACCGTTGGAGACCGGCATATCGCCGATTTCTGCCGCGATGATGTCATCGGCCTCGGCCACAGCGATACGGCCATCAAGCACATCACGAAACGCTGCGGCTATGCGCACCATATCGCCGCTGTGCGGCGACAGGCGAAAGCGACCAACCCCGATTTCGCGCAGATGATCGAGATCGCCGATCAGGTTGCAGTAGCTGTAGGAGAGGGTCTGCACCCCGTTGACCGCCAGAAAGGCTTCCCCGTCCAGGGTGTCCAGATCCATGCCGTCCGCATCGCGCTCGCAGACGAACTGACAGTTGTCCTTTGACAAATCATGGCTGCGCGCATGATAGCAGCGCGCTGAAATCGCCAGCGGAAGACGGCCGAAGGCAAAAACCTCCAGCTCCGCACCGCCATGGGTAGCAAGAACCCCGATCGAGGCGGCGCTCAGCTCCACCGGCAGCGTTACGCGGCAGGCCCCGCCCCGCACCAGATAATCGAGCGTACCCTCGTTATAGACATTGATCATCGGCCCGATCGCATGCGCCCGCCCCCTGAGCAAGGCTACGGCCGAAATGTCATTGGCCTCGATCAGCAGATCTTCCGTTCCCTCCACCGTTTCGCGCAGAGCGCGCATTTCACGCTCGCTCATGATCAACCCCAGGGTGGAAAGAACCACTTCCTTACCCGCATTTTGCAGGCGTTCGATCACCTCCGCCATATGCGGGGCATGAAAGGGCATGCGTTTGGAGCAGACGGTCTCACCGATACAGACCGTATCGACCGGGGCCTCATCGGCAATGCGGAAATAGAAATCCCGCCACCTGTCTGCCGGCCAGTTGAACAGCACCGGCCCCATGCTCAGCTTCGCTTCTTCACTTGCGCCCATTTTGCCGCTTCCGTTCATCCCGGCGCTTCCGCCTGTGTCATGGCCATCAGCGCCATGTTTTGTTGTAGGCGCCTGTGGTCTTTTTCTGCCCTTCCGTCACCGCATCGAGATCCGCTGGCGGTACCGGCCGACCGGCCGCCGCGGCATCGACCGCCGCGCGAAAGGCCGAAACCACCTGCGCGATATAGGCACGGCCGCGCTGGCGTCCCTCGATCTTCAGTGCCGTCACCCCCGCCGCCATCAGTTCCGGCAGCATGGCGGCCGCATTCAGGCTGACCGGTTCCTCGAACAGGTAACGCGCCTTGCCGCCTGTGACGAAACGACCCTTGCACAGGGTGGGATAACCGGCCTTTTCATCATTGGCGAAGGCATTGATGGTGAAGTCACCAAGGCGGGAGACCAGACGGTCCCCCTCATCCACATAGCGGACATGGCTGGCGGGTGAACAGACGCCGTTCATGTTCGGCGATTCTCCCGTGGCATAGGAGGAAAGCGCGCAGCGCCCCTCGGCCATCACGCACAGGCCGCCGAAAACAAAAACTTCCGTTTCCACATCGACCTGACGGTTGAGCGCGGCAATCTCCGGCACCGTCAGAACCCTGGGCAGCACCACGCGGCGGATGCCGAAGGCTTCCTGATAAAAACGGATCGCCCCGGGGTTGGAGGCCGATGCCTGAACCGACAGATGCCGCCTGAGATCCGGATGCGTGCGGGCGGCATAATCGGCCAGGCCGATATCAGCCAGAATGACCGCATCCGCCCCCAATGCCGCCGCATCGTCGAGCGCCCGGTACCAAGGGCCGGGATTGCCCGCTTTGGGAAAGGTATTGATTGCCACATAGATCTCCGCCCCGCGCTCATGGGCATAATCCAGGGCATCGCGCAATTCCTCGCGGCTGAAATTCAGGCCGGGAAAATTGCGCGCATTGGTTTCATCGCGAAAACCCAGATAAACGACATCGGCACCGGCATCGACGGCGGCATGAAGCGAGGCGGGGGTCCCTGCCGGGCAGACCAGTTCCAGCTTGCGCATCCTCTTTCCGTTCATTTCAGGGCTGTTCCGCGATCCGCCGGGAAGCCCGGCGGTTGGCGCGGGCCAGGCGGTCCATTTTATCCTCCAGCCGCCGCAGCTTCGCCGTCTGGGCATCGCTGCGGGCAAGGGCCGGCGCAATCAGCGCATCGCGCAGCAGGCTCATATCCCTGGCCATGAGCGAAAAGACGGACAGCGCCCCGTCACCCATCCGCCGCAGCGGTGCCGCCAGCGGGCCGAAAGCCGCCAGAAAATCTTCCCGCAGATCGACCTCGGCCCCGTCGACGGCATTGCGCAGGGCCAGCACCGCTTCCGTATCCCCTTCGATCATCAGTTCGCGTGAAAAGAACAGGGCGTCGCCGTCGCGCGCCCCCTCCAGCAGATCGAGCAGGGCCATCAGCGGACCGCGAATTGCTGCCGTACACTCCGTTTTCCCCTTGCCGTCCTCGTCCCGGCGCATCGCCGTCAATGAGGGGCGGAGCGAATCGGGACGCAGGATGAACACAAAGGGCAGATCCACCGGGTCGATCAGATAAACCGGCGCACCCAGACAGGCGAGGCGTTCGAATATCTCCGGGTGGCGACGGTGAACGGCTGTCATCGCCGCCCGCAGAAGCGGCTGCAGCGGCGCGAGCGGCAACGGCCGCGCCAGCAGACCCGCCACCAGCACCGGCGAGAAAGGCGGCGTCACCGCCGGACCCGTTCCTGCCGCCATGGGCTTGTATGCCTCTTCCATCTTCCGCCGCCTGCCCCTTCCGTCAACATCCGGATGCCCTTTCTATGACCACAGCGCCGGCCGGCCCATGATCTCGGTCAAAAATGGCGGGGCAGTGCATTGCACTTTCGGGAAACTGGTTCCATATGGAACCTGAAGCTCGAATTATGCGCACCAGGGGTATAAAATCCCGCCATGAACGATGCATACCGAAACAACAAGCCCCGGGGTCCGGCACAGGCGGAATCGGCCGTCCCGGCGGCAGCCTCTCTGCCGGCGGAACTGGTCTGCCCGCGGCCGGAGGCCATCGTGCGCATGGCCCAGATCTTCAATAATTTCGCCCTGCCGGTCTACCGCCATCTGGAACAGGCGCATGGCCTGGCCCGCGTCGAATGGATCATCCTGATGTGGGTGGCCAATAATCCCGGCATAGGTGCCAACGAGATTGCGCTGCAAAGCGGTCAGCCGAAAAACAGCATCAGCCGTTCGGTGCAGGCCCTGTTGCGCCGCGGCCTGATTGTCCGCGCGCCCGACCCGAAGGACGGACGCAGGCGGCCGCTGGCGGCCACGGCAGAGGGACGTGCCCTGTATGAACGCATTGTCCCCTGTTTCCGCGAACGCGAACAGCATCTCTTCGCCGCGTTCAGCAGCAGGGAAAAACAGACCTTCGAACAGCTTCTGAACCGCCTGGCGGCACAGGCGCGCATGCTGGGCGGGGAATACTGAAGAAGGCGGCTGCGCTCTGGCGGCGCGAAGGGATTACGGGTAGGCTGACCGGACAATATCCCGGAGCACAAGAAATAATGGCAAACCGGCACCCATGAGCGACACTTTCATCCATCATGACAGCGTCAGAAGCGACTGGATCGATTACAACGGCCATATGAACGTGGCCTATTACAGCCTGGCCTTCGACCGGGCGCTCGATTCCTTTTTCGACCGCATCGACCTGGGCAAGGCCTATATGGCGCGCAGCCAATGCTCCTTCTTCGTGCTGGAAAGCCATATCTGCTATCTGCGGGAAGTGCATGAGGGTGACGATCTGGCCTTTCGCCTGCATGTGCTCGATTGGGATGAAAAGCGCCTGCATTACTTCCTGACCATGCATGAGCGGGACGAACAGAACCGCTTCCGCCCCGACCCGGCCGCCACCAGCGAA
>CAYXDL010000161.1:0-5867 GCA_964463775.1 uncultured Hyphomicrobiales bacterium | reverse complement strand
ACTCCTGCTTGACGCGATTGACCGCCTTGCCGCGGTCACATGCTATTGACAACCATTATCAGTTTTTTTGTAGCCGACCCTGACGGCCCTGACAAGAGTTTTAATAATGATTTTCATTATTATATTGCAACAGCCGCCTGATCAGGCTGCGGACAATGAGGCACCTGCCGCCATAATTTCATTCCACACCAGCCGCAGCGGATGACGGAAAACGGCAGATGAATAACCTGAACCAGCACGATATCATGTTGCCGGAGCATTGCTCCGGACGATTCGCAGGATATCCCCGCAAAAAGAGAGACGGCAATGACAGCAGTCAAAACGGAAACCAGCAACGGCATTCTTACCGTTACCCTGAACCGGCCCGGCGCGCGCAATGCCGTCAATGCCGCCATGGCGCGGGAGCTGCGTGCCGTCTTCAGGGATTTCGACACCGATCCGGCACTGAAGATCGCCATCCTTCACGGGGCGGAAGGCACCTTCTGTGCTGGCTATGACCTGAAGGAAGCCGCCGATCCGGAAAAAATCGATTATCAGCCCGAGGGTGATGGTCCGATGGGACCGACACGCATGCTGCTGAGCAAACCGGTCATCGCCGCCATTGAGGGGTATGCCGTGGCCGGCGGGCTGGAGCTGGCCCTGTGGTGCGATCTGCGCGTCGCCTCCCAAACGGCCGTGTTCGGGGTGTTCTGCCGCCGTTTCAGCGTGCCCCTGATCGATGGCGGCACCGTGCGCCTGCCGCGCATCATCGGACAGGGCCGGGCGCTTGACATGATCCTGACCGGACGGCCCGTCACTGCCGAAGAAGCCTTCGGCTGGGGGCTGGCCGATCGCCTCTGCCCGCCGGGAAAGGCGCTTGAGGAAGCGCGAAAACTGGCAGAAACCATCATCTCATTCCCCGAAACCTGCATGCGGGCGGACCGCATCTCCGCCTACCGGCAATGGGATCTGCCGCTGGAAGAGGCCCTGAAGGCGGAGGGTCGCGGCGGCCTTGCCCCCCTGCGTGAGGAAGCCTCCAAAGGTGCGGCCCGTTTCAGCCGGGGTCAGGGGCGTGGCGGCCGCTTTGATGACTGAATCACCCTTCGTGCCTTTCCATGATACGCTTGGCCGCAGCGATGATCCGCCGCGTTTCAGACCATAGGGAGAAAGGCTCCAAAGCATCCGGATCGGCCCATTGCAGGGCGGCGATATCACTGGCGGCAGTGGCGGCGCTGCCGTCATCAATGCGGATGGTGAAATCGATCAGCGTATACTGATATTCAATCCGCCCCTGTTCATCGCGGATGATCGAATCGAGTGCATCGACAAGATGCAGCGCCGCACCATCCGGCACCGTCAACCCCGTTTCCTCACGTAATTCGCGCAGCGCCGCCTGGCGCAGGCTTTCGCCCAGCTTCTGTGCTCCTCCGGGGATGGACCATTCGCCAAGCCGGGGTTCCTTCCCCCGCTGTATCAGCAGCACCCGCCCCTGCCACCAGACAACGATTCCGACCGCAACCACCGGGCGGGGCGGGTAGCGGCGCGGGCTCATGACGTTCTGGCGTGGCGGGCGGTGCGAATAGCCTCCCACAAACGCTGCGGCGTCGCCGGCATGTCGATATGCTCCACCCCCAAAGGAGCAAGAGCATCGATGATGGCATTGATCAGTGCCGCCGGGGCGCCGATGCACCCGGCCTCACCACAGCCCTTGACACCCAGAAGATTGTTCGGGCACGGCACCTCGATGGTGGACAGAGACAGCTTCGCGGGCATGTCAACGGCCCGCGGCAGGGCATAATCCATGAAGGAACCACTCAGAAGCTGACCATTGTCATCATAGCGCGCGGACTCCATCAAAGCCTGCCCCAGCCCCTGTGCAATGCCGCCATGAACTTGTCCTTCAACCAGCATCGGGTTCAGGATGCGGCCGAAATCATCGACAACCGTGTAGTTCTCAATGCTCAGAAGCCCGGTATCGGGATCGATCTCCACCTCCGCGACATGGCAGCCATTGGGATAGGTAAATGCTCCGACCTCATAGGTGGCGCTGGCATCGAGCCCACCTTCATAATCGCCTTGGGCGGCAGGATGATCCGCCGCCCGGCGGGCCAGTTCGAACAGGCCGATGCGCCGGTCCGTTCCCACGATGGCAAATTGACCATCTTTGTATTCGATATCCTGTTCGGCCGCTTCCAGAAGGAGGGAGGCAAAAAACCGTCCCCGTTCAATCACCGTTTCCGCCGCCCTGACAATGGCGCCGCCCTCAACGGTCAGCGAACGCGACCCGCCGGTGCCGCCGCCTTTGGGCAGGGCATCCGTATCGCCCTGCACAATACGGATACGCTCGATATCCACTTCCAGCCGTTCGGCCATCAGTTGGGCAAAAGCGGTTTCATGCCCCTGCCCGGTGGATTGGGTGCCGACCAGAACCGATACCGTATCATCCTCCTCAAAGCGCACCCTGACCGTATCATCAGGGGCGCCGCCCGTCGCCTCGACGTAATAGCACAGGCCGATGCCGCGCAGGCGTCCGCGCGCGCTGGCTTCCTCTCTCCGGTCTCCGAAACCGGACCAGTCGGCATTTGCCAGTGCCGTATCCAGTAAACGGGCGAATTCGCCGCTGTCATAGGTCTGTCCCGTTGCGGTCTTAAAGGGCATGGCCTCCGGCGGAATGAAATTGCGGCGGCGGATTTCCGCCGCACCAAGGCCGGTTTCCCGCCCCGCCTTGTCGATCAGCCGCTCCATCAGATAAATCGCTTCCGGCCGTCCGGCACCGCGATAGGCATCCACCGGCGTGGTATTGGTGAAAATGCCACGCACGCGCAAATGCAGCTTTCCGACGTCATAGACGCCCGGCAGCACCTTGCAGCCGGCAAGGGTCGGGATCATCGGTGCAAAATTGGACAGATAGGCCCCCATCCCGGCCAGGGTATCGACACGCATGGCCAGAATGTGCCCGTTCTCATCCAGTGCCAATTCGGCACGGCTGATATTGTCGCGGCCATGGGTGTCCGTCAGAAAGGATTCGCCGCGATCGTTGATCCATTTGATAGGGCGGCAGAGATGCCGCGCCGCCCAGGCCACCGCCGCCTGTTCGGGATAGAAGAACAGTTTCATTCCGAAACCGCCACCGACATCGGGTGTCAGCACCCGGATCTTTTCCGGTCGCATATGCAGAATGTGTGCGGCCAGATAACGGCGGATCAGCCACCCCCCCTGTGTGGCGGTATGCAGGGTCAGCCGGCCCGATTCGGGATCGTAATCGGCGAGGGCACCGCGCGGTTCCAGCGATGCGACGACAAGGCGGTTGTTCTCGACCTCGATCCGCGTCACATGGGCGGCGGCGGCAAAAGCATCATCCACCGCACCGGCATCACCCATTTCCCAATCGAAGGCGACATTATCCGCTGCCTCCTCGTGCACGGACGGGCCGCCGATGGCGCTGCGCAGATCGGCGACGGCAGGCAGTTCCTCGAAATCGGCCATCACCGCTTCTGCGGCATCGCGGGCCTGATCAGGGGTTTCCCCCACGATCAGGGCGATTGCATCACCGGCAAAGCGCGCCCGCCCCGTGCACAGCACCGGACGGCCCGGATCGGCACGCGGGCTGCCATCGCTGTTTTTTAAGGGAATGGCACAGGGAATATCGTTGGATTCCGTCGCTTCCAGATCCTCGCCGGTGAAAATGCCGGCAATACCGGGCATGGCGCGGGCCTCTTCCAGATCGAGACCCGCGATTTCAGCGTGAGCGACGGGAGAACGCAGAAACACCCCGTATAACTGGCCATCGATATTGATATCGTCCGTATAGGTGCCGTGTCCGGTCAGGAAACGGTCATCCTCTTTACGCCGGACCGACTGGCTTTTTCCGAATTGAACCAAGATATCCTCCTGCCCCCGTATGCGCGCTCACCCGCCAGTATCATCCGCCTTGACGACACCTTCGGCGATCAGAGCTTCCGTTTCATCCTCCGAATATCCGGCCTCGGCCAGAATGGCACGGCTGTCGGCGCCAAAACGCGGCGGCGGGCGGCGCACCTGTCCTGGCGTGCGATCCATCTTTACCGGAATGCCGATGCCTTTGTATCCGTCCTTTTCCACCACCATATCACGGTGGCGGGTATGCGGATGCGCCAGCGCGCGATCCACCGTCTGCGCCGCGCCCGCGGGCACCCCGGCGGCCAGCAGCCGTGCTGCCAGTGCCTCGCCATC
Source organism: uncultured Hyphomicrobiales bacterium (assembly GCA_964463775.1). Classification (GTDB taxonomy): domain Bacteria; phylum Pseudomonadota; class Alphaproteobacteria; order Minwuiales; family Minwuiaceae; genus JALXAG01. The sequence continues at coordinate 1,676 of CAYXDL010000161.1, read as the reverse complement.
CTGCTCTGCCATCAGCGCCGCCAGCCGCGCGGTCAGGGCCGGACGGTTGACAACCCGGTCGGCATTGGTGCGGAAACGCTCATCCGCGGCCAGATCGGGATCGCCCAGCATCTCACACAGCCGCGCGAACTGGCGGTTGTTGCCGATGCCGAGAAAGACTGGCACCGTTGCCGTCTCATACAGATCATAAGGCGAGATATTAGGATGGGCATTGCCCGTCAGCCCCGGCACCTTGCCGCTCATCAGATAATTGGCTCCCTGAGGATGCAGCAGCGCCAGCCCGCAGTCATACAGGGAGGCTTCGACAAACTGCCCCTTGCCGGAGCGGCTCCGCTCCAGCAGGGCCATCATGATGCCGTTGGCCGCATACAGCCCGGTGCCGAGATCGACCAGCGGAATGCCCAGACGCACCGGGCCCGATTCGGGACTGCCATTGATGCTGATCAGCCCGGTCCAGGCCTGAACCACCGCATCATATCCCGGCAGGCCGCCAAAGGGACCGTCAGCCCCGAAACCCGAAATGCGGCAATGGACCAGCCGGGGAAAACGGTGCCGCAGCACATCGTCATAACCCAGCCCCCATTTTTCCAGCGTGCCGGTCTTGAAATTCTCCAGCAGCACATCCGCCCCCTCCAGCAGGCGCAACAGGACGGCACGGCCGCGTTCATCACGGATATCGAGCACCATCGCCCGCTTGTTGCGGTTGGCGCCGGAAAAATAGGCCGACAATCCGTCCTTGAAAGGGGGACCCCATTCACGGGTCTCATCGCCCTGCGGGGGTTCGATCTTGATCACATCGGCGCCATGATCGGCCAGCATCTGCGAACAATACGGCCCGCCCAAGACACGCGACAAATCGATGACTCTGATGCCTGACAGGGCACCGGTACCGGCGCTGAGGGACTGGGATTCGTTCTGATCCGGCTTTGGTGACATGGCTGATTATCCGCTCGGGTAAATACAGCTGCGCAGAGCTGGGATGAAATAAACGTGCGCAAACGACTATAGAAACCGCCGCGTCAACATCAACCCCGGGAACGGCGGCATCGCCAAGGCTGACCTCATACGGCAGCGGCGCCGGGGGTGAACATGTCAGGCGAACAGCGGCCCGGCGTCATTTTCACCCCCGATGTCATGGGTTTGGGCATGGGCGCAGATTTTTTTCATCACCGTCGGCAGGGCCGCCCGGTCAAGATCGCCGACGGGCCACCATATCCCCCACACCTGATCAAGCTGCCCCTGCCCCGCCGTGGCCGCCCAGATTTCCAGCTCGAGGGAAAAATGGGTAAACACATGGCGGACGCGACCGGGCAATACCCGCCAGGGAACATCCAATGGTGCAAGACGCGCCAGATCTTCCATGCCCAGGGTTCCGCCATCGCCTTCCGCCCAGGGTGTGGAAGGAATCTCCATCATGCCGCCGAGAAGACCGTTTTCAGGGCGGCGACGCAGCAACACGCGCCCGTCCGGGCTTTGCAGCCAGAAGGCGATGCCATGACGTTGCGGACGCGCCTTGCGCGGGGTGCGCCTTGGCAGTTCCCCGGCCAGCCCCGCCGCCTGTGCCGCACAATGGCCGGATAGCGGACAACGCCCGCATTGGGGATTGCGCGGCACACAAACGCCGGCACCCAGATCCATCATCGCCTGGGCAAAATCCCCCGCGCGCCGATCAGGGG
>CAYXDL010000160.1:1075-5905 GCA_964463775.1 uncultured Hyphomicrobiales bacterium | reverse complement strand
GGTGTTCTGGGTGGTGAGGCCGGAGCGCTGAACCGCTTTTCCTACGAACAGGAAGACGGGGCGCATGCCCCGCCGATGGTGTCCAAAATGGTCGGCATCAAAGTCACCAGGGGCCAGCGACTGCATCTGGAAACGCCTGGTGGCGGAGGTTATGGCCCACCTATGGAACGTGCGCCGGATGCGGTGGCCCGGGATGTGGCTCTCGGCTTCGTCAGTCGCGAACGTGCCCTGAATGATTACGGTGTTGTCATCGATGGTGACGGAAAAGCCGATCTGAAAAGAACGGAAGAAATTCGCAAGGCGGCCAACTCATGAGCGAATCCAAACCTCGTTATGTCATCGGTGTTGATGTCGGTGGCACCTTTACTGATGTTTTTTTTCTCGACGAAATTTCCGGCCGTTGTGCTGTTGCCAAAGTCCCTTCGACACCGGGCAATCAGGCCGAAGGCTTCATTGCCGGCATCAGGCAGCATGTGGATGATTTTGCGACCATTGCCACTGTCGTTCATGGCACGACGGTGGGCACCAATGCCCTGCTCGAACGCAAGGGAGCAAAAACCGGCATCATCACCACACAGGGTTTTCGCGATGTGCTGGAAATGCGCCGTCGTGACCGTCCTTATACTTGGGGGTTGTGGGGGCAGTTCGAACCGGTCATTCCCCGTAACCTGCGTCTGGAGGTAAGCGAACGCATTCTGGCCGACGGAACGGTTCATACCCCCGTCGATCCCGAGGAGGTCCGGAATGCGGCAAGGTACCTCCTGGCTGCCGGGGTCCAGTCACTTTGTATCGTGTTTATCAATGCCTATGCCAATCCCGTGAATGAACAAAAGGCGCTGGAGGCCGTCCGCGACGTCTGGCCCAATGAACATGTCGAGATATCGTCGAATATTCTGCCGGAAATACGGGAATTTGAACGCAGTTCGACCACCGCGCTGAATGCCTATCTGCAGCCGCCGGTCGGCAATTATCTGCACCGTTTGGAAACGGCATTGCAGGATGGCGGTTTCACGGGGCAGATTCTCATCGTTCAGTCCAATGGCGGGGTCATGACTGTGGATACCGCCCGTCGTCTGCCGATCCGTACAGCTCTTTCCGGTCCGGCTGCAGGGGTGATCGCCAGTGCTCATATCGCTGATGCGGCCGGGTTTTCCAATATCATCACCTGTGATATGGGAGGCACCAGCTTCGATGTGTCCTTGGTGGCGGGCGGGGTCAGTGCACTGGCGGCGCAGACCAATATCGATTTCGGCATGACCGTCCGCACACCGATGATCGAGATAACCACTATCGGTGCCGGAGGCGGTTCCATCGCTTGGGTTGACCGCGGCGGACTGCTGCAGGTCGGACCGGAATCGGCAGGGTCGGATCCTGGTCCGGTCTGCTACGGGCTTGGCAATGACCGCCCGACAGTGACCGACGCCAATCTCGTTTTGGGTCGCATCAATGCCGGATGTCCGATCGGCGGCAAGCTGGAACGCCTGGATGTGGAAGGGGCCAAGGCTGCCATTGATGTTCATGTGGCTGAACCTTTGGGGCTTGGCGTCATGGAAGCGGCTGAGGCGATCATCAAGGTGGCCAATTCGAAAATGGCCGGGGCTATCCGTCTGGTGTCGATCGAACGCGGTCATGATCCAAAGAAATTCACCGCTATGCCTTTCGGTGGTGGCGGGGCGTTGCATACTGGTGCGCTGATCCGTGAAGTCGGGTTGCGGAGCGCTCTGGTACCGCGATATCCGGGTATCAACAGCGCTCTGGGTTGCACTATTGCCGATATGCGCCATGATTTTGTGCAAACATTGAACGTTTCGCTTGCCGAACTGGATATCGGCGCGCTGAACCACCGCTTTCGCCGTCTGGCAGCCCAGGGCATCACATTGCTGGAGGGATCCGGTGTTGCATTTGCCGGAAAGGATGTGCTTTTCGAGCTGGATATGAGCTATCAGGGGCAGACCCATACGGTCAACGTTCCCCTGCCTGCCGATGACTCTCAAGCTGAAGATTTCCGGATCGGCAGGGAAGCCATCCTCAAGGCGTTTGAAGACCGTTACCGCTCGGTCTATGGCCAGCCGCTGGAGGAAATTCCGGCCCGGGTGCTTAATCTGAGGGTTACGGCCATCGGCCGACGGCGTCGTTTTGACCTTTCCCTGCTGGCCCCGGATGAGGGGGCAGAACTTAAAGAGGCCCGCACCGCCAGCCGCAGGGTATGGTTTGACGGTCGTTATTTTGATTCCGCTATCTATGACCGGCTGCGCCTGCCAGCCGGCGCATGCATCCCCGGTCCGGCCATACTGGAACAGCCGGATGCGACGATCTTTATCGAACCGGGGCTGAAGGGGGAAGTGGACCGCTTCGGGAATCTGATCATCACCCGCATGCAAGAGGAGGATTGAGTATGCTGACAATCGATGCCGCACGCACGGCGCTGCTGCTGGTGGATATGCAGAACGATTTCCTCCACCCTGAAGGAGCCTATGGGCGCAATGGTCAGTCCTGTGCTGCCATTGCAGCGCTGCCACCGCGGCTGAAGGTAGTGGCGGATGCCATGCGCGCGGCGGGGGGATGGATCGTTTCAACCCACTTCACGCTGGTGCCGGGAAGGGACGGGGCACCGCTGATATCGCCCCATCTGAAAGCGTTGCGTCCTTTTATCGGCGCCGGGGATTTTGCTCCCGGTTCTTTCGGTCAGGCGCTGATCGATGAATTGAAACCAGCAGATATAACAGTGGAGAAAGTAGCCTTTTCAGCTTTTTATCAGAGTAGGCTTGAGTGGGTTCTGAACCGCGCGGGTATCAGGATGCTGATTGTTGGCGGCATCGTGACCAATGGCGGCGTTGCCTCTACAGTGCGTGATGCCCATGTCCGCGATATTCAGACCGTGGTTCTTGAGGATGGCTGTGCGGCTTTCAGCAATAGCGCGCATGAGGCCACCATTGCTTCCCTGGCGACGATCAGCACCATAGCCTCTTGCGCACAAGTATGCGCAATCCTTAAAGGCTGAAGAGTAGGACCTGCTTATAAGGGCGGAAAATCGCAAACCCTTCTTATTGCAGCAATGATGCGTATTGGAAGAAGAGGAAAAAGCTGGCTGGGGGACCAGGATTCGAACCTGGGCTCTCGGAGTCAGAGTCCGATGTTCTACCGCTAAACTATCCCCCAGCGGCGGGTCGGAACATAGGGCCAGATTCAGGCACTGTCAATGGGGTGCAAGGGCGGAACGGCAAATTTTTGCCGGCCGGTTCACCCCTTGGCGACAAGCTGCTACTGTGTGGTCATGAAAGACGCTCAGACAGTAGCGGGGTCGGGGGCTGAAACGGCGGAAGGGGGCTTCCCGGCGCGGATGCGTCCGCGTGGCGGCGTGCCTTATGGTGCCGTTGACCTGGGCACCAACAACTGTCGCCTGCTGGTGGCGGTGCCGGAAGATTCCGGTTTCCGCGTGATCGATTCATTTTCGCGCATCGTGCGGCTGGGGCAGGGACTGCAGGAACAGGGGCATCTTTCAGGTGCCAGCATTGACCGCACCATTGCCGCACTGAAGGTCTGTGCCGGAAAGCTGCGTCGTCATCGCGTCCGCCATTTACGCTGCGTCGCGACCGAGGCCTGCCGCAGGGCCGGCAATTCACGGGAATTTCTCCGCCGTGTGCGCGCGGCGACCGGGCTGGAGCTGGAAATCATCACCGCTGAGGAAGAGGCGCGGTTGTCCTTTCTCGGCTGTGCGCCGATCATCGACCGCCGGGAAGGGCATGCGCTGATCTTCGATATCGGCGGCGGCAGCACCGAACTGACCTGGATACGGATTTTCGCTGACGGAACCATGCGCATTCTGGATACGGTGTCCCTGCCGCTGGGTGTGGTTACCATGTCCGAACGCTTTGGCGCCGGGCCCGTGGATGCGGCGGTGCTGGCGGCGATGGAGGCGGAGGCGCGGGAGCGTGTCGGCGCCTTTTTTACCGCAAACGGCATCGACAAGGCGGATGAGGCAGAGGTGCAGTTGCTCGGATCCTCCGGCACGGTGACGACTGTTGCCGGATATTATCTCAACCTGCCGCGTTATGACCGCTCCAGAGTGGACAATATGCTCATGGATCGCGAAACCCTGCTTGCCACCATGGATGAACTGTGTTCAATCGGCCTGAGGGCGCGCGAACGCCATCCCTGTATCGGGCGCAACCGTGCCGATCTGGTGGTTGCGGGTTGTGCGATCCTGCGGGCAATCGTGTGCAGCGGCGGTTTCCGGCGTCTGCGCATTGCCGATCGCGGCCTGCGTGAGGGACTGCTTTACGAGATGATGGGACAGTGCAACATGGTACCGGGAAAAGTGTCCGCCCATGGCTAGGAAGATCGGATCGCCGCCCAAGGGTATTCGCATGCGCCATACCCGCGTCAAAACGGCGCGCGGGCGCAAGAGCAGTTCCACCCGCTGGCTGCAGCGTCAGCTGAACGACCCCTATGTTCAGGCGGCCCGCCAGGCGGGATACCGCTCGCGGGCGGCGTTCAAGCTTATTCAGCTCGATGAGCGCTTTTCACTGCTGCGCAGACATCAGCGCATTCTCGATCTCGGCGCGGCCCCCGGCGGCTGGACGCAGGTTGCGGTGGCCCGCGCCGGCAAGGACGGCAAGGTCGTTGCCGTGGATCTGCTGGATATGGAGCCGATCCCGGGTGCTGAAATTCTCAAGCTCGATTTCCGCGATGACGATGCGCCGGAAAAGATAAGGGCGGCCCTGGGCGGCCCGGTCGATCTGGTGATCAGCGACATGGCCGCCGATACCACCGGCCACCGCCCGACCGATCATCTGCGCACCATGTATCTGGTGGAACTGGCACTCGAAT
>CAYXDL010000160.1:0-1065 GCA_964463775.1 uncultured Hyphomicrobiales bacterium | reverse complement strand
GAAAACCTGAACGAGGGCGGGGCCTTCGTCGCCAAGGTCTTCAAGGGCGGTACGGAAAAGGCCCTGCTCGATCGCATGAAAATGCTGTTTGAAACGGTCAGGCACGCCAAGCCCGATGCCAGCCGGGCGGAATCGGTGGAATCCTATGTCGTGGCCCAGGGCTTCCGCGGCCGCTCCGGGCAGGGGGATGACGGCGAGGAGGGGCGGAACTGACCGGCGGGTGTTTTCCCTCTGGCAATGGGCGGGCGCTCATGTCATATAGTGCTGCCAACTTCCACCGCAGAGTTGGTCAACGCCCATGAAAATCCGTGAAGCCCTCACTTTTGATGACGTATTGCTGGAACCGCGTGAATCCTCGGTTCTGCCGGCAGAGGTCGATACCAAGGCCCGTCTGACCCCGACGATCGAACTGGGGATTCCCCTTGTATCCTCGGCCATGGACACGGTGACCGAACACCGCATGGCCATTGCCATGGCCCAGGCCGGGGGGATCGGCGTCGTTCATAAAAACCTCTCCATCGGAGAGCAGGCCGATGAGGTCGCCCGCGTCAAGCGCTTCGAGGCCGGGATGGTGGTTGACCCGCTGACCATATATCCCGATCAGCCCCTCTCCGCCGCCCTGCGCCTGATGGATCAGCACAGCATTTCCGGCATTCCGGTGGTCAACCGCCAGGACGGGAAGCTGGTCGGGATTCTGACCAACCGCGATGTCCGCTTCGCCACCGATACGAGCCAGCTTGTCCGTGATCTGATGACGAAGGACAATCTGGTGACGGTCGGCGAGGATGTGACGATGGAAGAGGCCAAGGCCCTTCTGCACCGCAACCGCATCGAAAAGCTGCTGGTGGTCAGCCCCAAGGGCAAATGCGTCGGGCTGATCACGGTGAAGGATATTGAAAAGGCCGAAATCTACCCCAATGCCAGCAAGGACGATCATGGCCGGCTGCGGGTGGCGGCGGCGATCGGCATCGGCCCCGAGGGGCAGGAGCGGGCGGCGGCGCTGGTCGATGCCGGTGTCGACGCGATCGTGGTCGATACGGCACATGGCCAGTCGAGCCGGGTGTT